>JASJDT010000007.1 GCA_030065655.1 Desulfocapsaceae bacterium
ATGGCGGTGATCTCAAACTGATGATAGGCATTGATCTGGTAAGTGGCAGGCAAACCGGCCTGGAAGTGGTCAGCCACAGTGAGACCCCGGGACTTGGCGCCAGGATCGAGGAACCCGGTTTTCGTCGCCAAGTCCCGGGGTCTCACTGTGGCTGACCACTTCCAGGCCGGTTTGCCTGCCACTTACCAGATCAATGCCTATCATCAGTTTGAGATCACCGCCATAGCCGCCTTTCCCAGTCGTTTCAATGGCAAGCGTGGAAACCTGGTCACCATCTACTATGAAAAATACGGGTATTTCAGTATCACCGGCGCCAATGACAACCTTGTTGTTCAGAACCTCTTCGGCAGGCTTGCCAAAAAGTCTTTCTAACGCCGGGCCACGCACATAGAGGTCGGTCTGTTGTTCAATCCGCGGAGCCAACCCTTGGTCGGCCATGGTAAGCACCGCCGAGCAGATTCCGGCAATCACCGAGAGCACGATAACCATCCGAGCTATTTCAGACATTTTCGCCTCCCTTGACCCGAGGTTTGATCATATCCAATAGTGGAGAGCAGAGATTGGCCAGCAGCACGGCATAGACAATGCCATCGGTATGCTGCGAATACCCCCTGATAAGCATCAATAAAAAACCAGCGATTATCCCGTAGCACAACATAGGAATCCTGTTCACCGGTGAGGTCGTATGATCGGTGATCAGGAACAATCCCATGAACAGCGTTCCGCCGCTGAGGAGATAAAATTGAGGTGAAGCGAAGGTTCCCGGATCAGAAAGATGCAGCAGCGAGGCGGTGACCAGCAGGCCAATGAGGAAACCGGCTACTACCTGCCATTGAATCTCGCGTAACAGTAGTAAAAACAAGCCACCGAACAATATCGGCAGCACCATTGCCTCGGCGGCACCTGCAACTTGGCGGCCAAGCAGCAAATCCAGCCACTGGTATTGCGACTCGGCGGAAGCTCCCAGTGATTTCAGCATGCGCAGAGGTTCAACCATGGTAACCTGCCAATCAAAATCCTTCAATGCAGCGGTATTGTCCATGCGTCCCGGCCAGGAAAGCTGCAGGATGGCGACGCTGAGAACCACTGGTTGTGCCGGAAATCCACCAACACCACCAAAAAGCTTCTTCCCGACAATCACCATGAAAAAGCAGCCTGTCAAAATCAGCCACCAGGGAGCGTTCACAGGCAACATGAAGCCGAGCATGAGACCGTACAGAAGGCTGTTCCAGTTGGAAGTGAGATCACGCGAAGGTGCCAGCCGCTCGGCCACGAGATCGATAACGACGGCAAAGAAGACACAGAGGCCAAAGATCCGTAGTGATGCCGTGCCGAAATAGTAGATACTGGCAGCGATGGCCGGCAAAAGGGCAATCGCCCAGCGTTGATAGACTTGCGCGATTCCTGATCCCATCCGGCAGTGGGGGCCGACAGCCACATCGAGCATGCTCGAGTCCGTGGGGCCGGGTTGCTGGTACATTTTTATTTCTTTCATAACCTTACTCTTCGTTCCAGACGTATCGTTCACCGTGGGTCATTTCATGGTTGCAGAAGTGCAGGAGTTGGACGATGGGTCGTTCTGCGGGACACACATACGCACATAAACCGCATTCGTGACACGCCTCCGGACGCAGATTGTGCGTTGAATTAAATTGGCCGAATTCAATCATCCGATTGATGAGGTGCACTTGTATTTTCGCAGGACAGACACGGGTACAGCGACCGCAGAAAATACAGGGGGCAATTTGGTCGAAGGGTGAGAGATCCTCGGCAATGAGGTAAACACCGCTGTTATAGGTAAGCGGTGTTAGATCGGAATACTGGGCAATGCCCTTCATGGGGCCACCAACCACGGGACGGGTATAATCGCTTATCTGCAGTCCTTGACTGCCCAGCACATGTTTCAACGAGCTGCCCATGGGAAAACGAACGGTGACCGCTTTGTCAATGGCTGGACCGCTTATCGTCAGACATTTCTGGATGAAAGGCGAGATGCCATCCAAAGCGTCGACCATGGCTAGAATATTCTCGATGTCCTGGACGATTATACCATGGCTGATATAGCTCTCGCGATTCGGTATTCGCCGGCCCAACAGCTTTGCCACGACCTCTCGCTCAATACGACTCCAATAATCCTGAGACAATGGCGCAATTTTAGCAAATTCAGAAAACCGCTCTTCTGCCCATGACTTAAGTTCTTCGGGAACAGTAAGCCAAATATCGGCGTCGGGTAACAACATGCGAACTCGCTTGAGGCCTTCAGCGACTTTTTCTGCCTGCTGTTCGAGAAGAAGCTGGGAGGTGAGAATGGTTGGCTCTTCCTGGACACCGGTGATAATAACAGCTTCCAACCGGGGTAGTGTGGCGATATCACCTGAACCATAATCACGTCCAGATAGGGTCCAAGGCGCGTTGACACCGGAAGAGCGAATCCGCTCTAGTGCTGCCAACGGATTGGTTAGAGCCACCGGGCCGTCGTCAAACATCTCTTCGGGAGCCAATCCTTCCTGACCGTCGTTTTCAATCACAACCGCAGGAGAATGAACACTCTGGGCGGTCCAGGTGGTTGCAATTTCCCTGACCTTACCACTGATACTGGCAAATGTACTGTTTCCAAGCCGGGAGCGACCGATCACCTGGCCTCGACGGACACTGTCTCCCGCCTTTACCGTCGGCAGGTAATGGATGCGTCCAGGGTAGTCCAGGGGAATCATAACCCGCTCTGGATCACTAATTTGCCGTATCTCGGGGTCGTAGGCCGGAACCGTAGGCAGCGCCGTCTTGTTTCTGAACAACTTTAAAAATTTCTGCATGACTACTTTTTTAACGTAAATGACAAGCCGCGCATAACACTTCGCCATCGGCTTCGGTGAATTGCTCCGGTGAATTTTCAAGGTGACAGTTAGTACAGCTCGTGTGGTACACCTCCGAAAGAGAACCTGGGGCATGGCATCCCAGGCAGGTATGCTCTTCTATTTCAAGATACTCGTCGTGATCCATGATGTCCGGGGAATAACTGTCGTCGTCATGGCACTCCATACAACCTATAAGAGAGGTTTCGCTCTGCTGGACCGCAGGGTGGCACTGCCGGCAGGAGGCGGCTTGATCGTCATCCGCTATCTGCTCATGACACTGGCTGCAGTCAGTGCCGTGAATCTCTTTAAGTTCGTCATGGCTGAAATCTTCAGCGCCCATATCCTCGCCGTGGCAGTCTTCGCAGGTTGTTGCCTGGACAGAGCTGTACAATGAATGATGACAGACTGCGCAGGAATCAGCCATTTCATTGTGAGCGCCATGATCAAAAAGTACAGCCCCAGCCGTATTCCGAAGATATTTTCTGTCCGTTTCCGCCGGTGATTCCGGAATAAAATAGGCGAGAATAACTGCAACTGCTGCAACAACAACTACAATTGTCAAGGAGCGTGTCCAATTTCGACGATCCTGCAAACTACCACTCATGACTATCCCTTAAAATCAATCTTTCATTATCCTCATCACTCATGGTGTACCAGCGGCACGAAGGACGGGTACAACTAATAAGTTTCAACTTTTTCGAGTCGGAGACCGATACATGGATAGCAGCTAATTTGCAGCCGTCCTGGATGCAGGTATGGCCCGGTTCGATCAATGAAGCACGACAATGTGGGCAACGTACGTCGGCCAGCTCTTCGTCATCGTCAACATGCAGGGTACTTTCTTGGTCAAGCACATTGAGATAAGCGGCAATCTTACTGATGCCGACCTCGCCCTGATTGTTGACAATCTCCAAGACTGCCTGGTCACCTTCATTCAGACCGGCATCACAGTGGGGGCACCAACAGTTTAAGAAGGTGTTATGCTTAATATGGGACCTTTCCATCAGCGGATGAGATTCCCAGACCTCTTCTTCCCAACCAGGTGGTTTATCGGAATCTTTTTTTGTCATCGGCAGCTCCGCAATTAAATCAAATATATAAAAATTATACATTTACGTGTAAGACAATCCTATATTATCCTCCACGACTCAACCAACATTGAAAACAACCTCGCCAAGGTATCTTATTTTAAAATCTATTCCCACAAAATTCCTCTTTTTTCAGAAAACTTTCGTACTATTTCGTGTTACGTTGATATATTTTTATCACGACAGTTTTTGACACTGCACGGATCGATTAAAATTTTGCCATCTTGCCTTATCGCTCGCAGCTCACCATATTCGAGAAGCTGGTACACCACTTTTCGGCCCACCCCCAAGAACTTGGCCGCCTGCGGTACGGTAACAAGATCCGATAATATGTGTTCTGTTTTCTGTTGCATTGCTGTATTCCTCTGCTGAATTTTGTCCTAACCCGAATTTCTCCCTCTTATAAAGAAGAAAAGCTGCTGAGAACCAGAAGTTAACCACAAAAAAGAATATTTGCAGTTGCAGCTCTACAACCATGGTATGCCAAGAGGAAAAAAATATCTCAATAATTTGGGTTATCAGTTCAACAGTTGAAACATGAAGAAGCTGGAGCTATGCGCAAATGATGGATTCGGATCAGGATTCTATTTCATCGCGTCTTGGATGCCTGCTTCAAGTAAATCCGGCTCGGTAAACAGTTTCATTTTTTTCACTCCCCGTCCATCAACAAAAGTATTGGTATAATGAAGCCCCGTCTTCCTGAGAATCTTTACACCGCTATCCAGCAGGATAAAATGATAGTTAAATACAACATACCCGAGTCCGAGCAGCAAACAGAGTGTAATAATTTTCTTCAAATAAACCTCCATCGACAACTGTTTTGGTTACCTGGATACCCATGCAGAGACCTTTCTCATCGGATAAGCAAATAATTGATGACTATTCTCCTTTTTTCAAAGGTAACAAAACGGTAAAAGTTGTCCCCTGTTCGATTTTACTCTCCACACTGATCGAGCCCTGGTGTGCATCGACGATGGACTTGACAATGGCCAACCCCAGGCCGGTACCATGAATTTCCCGGGTGTTCTTATCCTTAACCCGGTGAAAGCGGTTGAAAATCTCAGCAAGGTCCTCCTCGGGAATACCAAAACCGGTATCACTTACCCTGATGACCGCCTGCTCGTTTTCAACGCCCGCTGAAACCGTTATCCTGGCATGTTCTGGTGAGTACTTTACCGCATTGGTCAATAAATTGGTGAGCACCTCGTCAAGGCCCTGCTTGTCAGCATTGAGTAGAGGAAGTTCATCCTCAATCTCAGTAGTTACTTCGATGCTCTTTTCCTCGGCGGCCGCCCTATGAAAACTGACCTGCTCTTCAACAAGATCTCCAAGCTGAAGCTCTTGCATCTCCCGACCGACCATGCCCGCCTCAATTCTGGCCAGATCGAGGAGTTCGGAGACAAGTTCTACCAAGTTGTTAATCTTTCCCGAGGCTCTCTCCAATATCTGCCGCTGTTTATCGGTCACCTCGCCAGCCAGGCCGTCTAGAATAATCTTTATCTGGGCAAGCAGAGAATTCATCGGACTGCGTATCTCATGAGAGACCATGGAGACAAAATCTGATTTCATTCGATCCATCTCCTTGTCGGCGGTGACATCGTGAAGAACGGTGGTTGTCCCCAGAATTTGGCCGGCTCGATTACGAAATGGCGAGCAATGCATGTTGATAATTTTTTCGCATTCACCGTCTTGCGAAGGAATAGAAATTTCCTGGCACAGTTCGGCAATAGTGTCATCGGGCATCGCCAGGGCCTTGTCGATACTGGCAATGATGGAATCATTAGTGACTACCTCCTCAACCGTTCTACCCTGCGGTTGTGAACCCATGTAGCCGACCATATTGAGAAATGCCGGATTAGCCAGCACAATTCTACGGTTATTATCGGTGGTCATTACCCCGTCGAGCAGCCGATTGACCATTACCCGCAATCTTGACTTGGAATCCTGAATATCCTGGAGGGCTTGGATATATTTTATCGATTTGGCAACAATCGTCCGCAGCTGATCTGGGGTAAATGGTTTGGGGATAAAATCGAAGGCTCCTTTTTTCATGGCTTCGATGGAATGTTCCACTGTCGCATAACCGGTAATAACTATCACGGCGGTATCGGGATGCTTCTCCTTTAGCTGCGGCAAGACCTCAAGTCCTGAAAGGTTGGGCATCATCAGATCAAGCAAAATGACATCGTAGTGTTTCTCCTCGATCATGCTCAACCCCAACTCACCGTTGTCGGCCGTGGCCACATCATATCCCTCTTCCTCAAGCACCATGGTGCAGGCGTCACGAATCCTCTCCTCATCATCGACCACGAGAATCTTTGGTGCTTGTATTTCCTGCATTGTCATGCTTTTTCTCCTTAGCCCGAATTTTGCGCGAGTCTGGTGGGTTAAAAGAACCTATTTCTCTAGCGGTACAGTTTATGCTCAGGAAAACACTTCAAACATCATCTATAATATACCAATAATGCTGTATTTTATTCTAAAAGACTCTTCTTTTCAGGCAATGTTCGGGTTAACCAATGGAATCAAATGGTAGGCCATCTGAATCGGCTAAAGCGGGCAGCTCCATTATAATCGTCGTTCCCTGTGGTCCCGTTTCCTTCACCTTGATATGTCCCCGGTTTTCCTCAAGAACACCATAGGCCATGCTCAAGCCCAAACCGGTGCCCTTACCCGGCGCCTTGGTGGTAAAGAAAGGATCGAATACCTTGTTCAGATTTTCCTCGGGGATACCACAACCGGTGTCTGAAACTTCGAGATACGCTTTACCGGTGCGTGGTTCACCATAGGTTTTCAGGATCAGAGTACCGTTGCCTTCCATAGCGTCAATAGCATTGATGATAAGATTGATTACCACCTGATTCAGTTGATTTTTGTCTGCATCAATATAGATGAGATTGTCGGCCAGATCCTTGATGACTTCAACATGTACAAATAGTTTCTGGTCCCTAATCAATCCCAGGCTTTCGTTTACTAAAGCATTGATGAGAAAAATATCTCTTTTGGGATTGGTCTGGCGGCTGTAGGCCAGCAAGTTCTTGACAATTTCTTTGCACCGTTCGGCATCTTCGAGGATGTAATCGAGGTTTTTCTTGTTGGGACTCCCTGCCTCCAGTTTCTCCTGCATGATATTGCCATACATGAGAATGGAGGTCAGTGGATTATTGATTTCATGAGCAACACCTGCTGCCAGACGACCAAGTGAGGCCATTTTTTCACTCTGGACTACCTGGGCCTGAGCTTCCTTAAGTTTTTGCTCCACCGCCAACTTTTCCCGCAGATCATTGAAAATAGCAGCTGTGGCTGATTCCTTGCCTTCATCGTAAATGATTGCCGCGGTCATCTCGACCGGAATTTCCTCACCGTCCCGAGTGCGGATATTCACTTTGGTTATGGGCAGTTTGCCACGTTCACCAAGAGAAGGATCACGCAGTTTACGCATGACTTCACGGGCAACTCCTTCAGGATAGAAATCTTCGATATTGACCTCGTCGGCTTCGGCGATGGTGTAACCGAAAAGCTCTTCAGCCGCGCGATTCATCAGAATGATGTTGCCCCGGCGATCTGCTGCCATAATGCCGGATACGGAGCTCTGCACCACGTTATCGATGAGCTCGCGCATCCCGCTGTACAGTTTCTCAAGGGTTTTGATTTTGGTGATATCCCGGAAACTCTCGATTATATAGACAACATCACCATTGTCATCCAAAATGGGAGAAAAAACCCGGTCCTCCCATCTCTGCCGGCCCTGGCTGTCAGTGGTGGTAAACACAATCGACTTACCACTTTTCTTTTTAACGGCATCGGTGAGGGTCGGTTTTACTTCACCTCCTGCTGATGATTGGGTAACTGTTCGAAAGAGATGCTTGATATCCTCGCTTTTCTGGCCGATGGTTTGCTCGGCATTACGATCGATTTTCTCTTTTAATCGACGATTTACAGCAACTATGGTACCATCGGGTGCCAGTATTCTGGTGGGGTATGAAAGTGAATCAAAAATCCGCAGTTGCCAATCATTTTCCGATGTTTTGGTAGCCATATATAATCCGTCGATCTAAGAAGAAGTTACCCCATTTCCGTTGTCAGTAAATTTCAGTTTGCATCAGGATGGTACGGTACAGACTTCAGCAAGGCATTCGGCGGTCTTGCTGCCATCGCCCTTACCAACCACAAGATGTACGCTGGTGCCGGTACATCCAGATGACAGCAGATTTATACCGCCTTTTTGCAAGGCAACAAAAACTCGCTCGGCAATGCCGTAGCGATCCTGAAAATGTGGTCCGTGGAAAGAGACCAAGTCAACCTCCTCTTCATTAAAACTACCTAGGCACCTAGAATCACATGCTAAAATGGCGTGGATTGTCCGTAAAGTGCTCTTTCGCCAACGGTCTTCGATGAGTAATTCGCCATGAAAGACGCTGTTCTCTTGAGTTTGCCCAAGAAGGAGCCGGAATTTCTCTTCCTGTGAGCCAAGTTTTCGATATTCTTCATTTCCGTATAGCTCTGCGGGCATCTGCCAGCTGATCCGGGTAAGTTTTTGTTGTACATCCATGCCATATATTCGTATTTTCGGCTCCCAGTACACTGCAATGGTCTCCACCGGCTGATCACCTAAGAGCACCACCGGTCGAAGGGGGGTATGATTATCGGGAAGCTCACAGCAGGTGAGAATTGCCTCCACAGCCTGATCTAGAAGGAGATATTCGCAATGGATGACAAGTGCGGAGATAGAGGTGCTCACACCATGAAAGGGAATTTCAGCCTCAATGAGAGCTTGGATAACCCGGGTATAGAGCCCTAAGGCAAATCTGTGAGGAAAAAGGGTTATGGTTCCCATGGAAGGTATGACCCGCCTTTCTCCTGTTTGCAGCTCCTCCTTTGCCTCCACAGCAAGCCTGGGAAAATCCTCTGCGGCAATACAGAGGGAGGTATAAATTGTGCCGGCTGATTGTACCTGATGAAGATGCGGTATGGTTATTTTGGCTTCGGTAATCCGGCGCAGCAGCGTAATGAGTTTTTCAGAGGACTTTGCCGACTCCTGAAAATCAATGTGAACCAGCTCACCACTCAGCTTGATACCTCCTAATTTGAGCGTATCAACCATGCCGTCCCTCATGAGTGATGAAAAGCTTGGAGATGATCACCGGATTTTTCATCAGAAGATCATCCCCATGCCATGAAAAAATGGCCTATAGATTATCCTTGACTATCTCCATGAGCTTGTCAAGATCAATGGGCTTGGGAACATAATCGTCAGCCAGAGTGGTTTTACCACCCATATGCGTATAATTGGTGGAACTGACCGCGTCGGAAACAGCAGTCAGCAAAACCACCACGATGTCTTTGTAATCATCGGAGTTTTTCAATTCCTCACAGAGAACATAGCCGTCTTTTCGCGGCATCATGACATCAAGTATTATCAGGGCCGGTTTTTCTTCTTTGATCTTCTCAAATGCTTCAACTCCATCGTAAGCCTTGGCAACCTGAAAATTCTCGCTCTCCAACTTCATGGAGATCATTTCCACCAGATCAGTATCATCATCTACAACCAAAATGAGTTTCTTGTCGCTCATCAGTTTCTTCCTCCTTAGACCATCACGATTGTCGCTAGTTAGAGCTGCAGTTCCCTAAACACCAAGACTTCAAGGTATCTATACCTGTGGTCTGGGATAGAGACCGGCCCTTTTAACTATCTCTTCCACCTTTTCTTCCCACTCAATTGCCATAATATGAAATCCTGCAACTCCTTCAACATTTTTCAGTCTTTCAATGGCTTCAACGCAGATTTTAATGCCTTCTTCCGGCTGCTCTTCCTTGGGGGTTGCAGCCATACGGTCAACAATTTCCTGGGGTACTTCCATGCCAGGTACCCGATTTTGCATAAATTTGGCAGCTCCGACCGACTTAATTGGAGTAATACCGGCGAGGATATAACATTTTTCATGCAATCTCCTGGCCCGTACACCCTCCATCCATTTTTCAAATTTGTCAACATTGAATATACACTGTGTCTGGATAAAGTCAGCACCTGCGTTTATTTTTTTGGCCAGACGCATGACCCGCAGCTCAAAAGGATCGGCAAAAGGGTTGGCTGCGGCACCAATAAACATCTTTGGTGGATCTCCCTTCAAATCAGCTCCCCCCTGAAACTTTCCTTCATCACGCATCTGCTTGACCATCTGGATCAGCTGAACAGAGTCGATGTCATGGACGTTGGCAGCCATGGGATGATCACCGAATTTAGTGTGATCACCGGAGAGGCAGAGCATGGTATCGATTCCTAGAGAATATGCACCGATTATGTCTGCCTGCATGGCGAGACGATTGCGATCACGAGTAACCATCTGCAACAGGGGATGCAGTCCCTGCTGTTTGGTGATAACCGAGGCGGCGAAACTGGACATTCTGACCATGGCGGTCTGATTGTCGGTGATATTGACAGCATCGACGACACCTTCCAGATATTTGCTCTTTTTCACCACTTCTTCCGGGAGGGCGCCGCGGGGCGGACCACATTCCGAGGTTACTGCAAGATGACCAGCATTTAAGACTTTTTCTAAATTGCTCTCTGTTTTCATTCTGCCAAATCCTCTCTGATTATCTTTCGTGGACCACTCCCGCCACCGGAACGCCAATCCTTTGCCGGGGTAATCTCGACAAAACTCTCTTCTTTTCCAAGAGCCTTGAGCCGATCCCAGATCAGCTGCCAGGCACAATCAACATCCTCACTGATCTCGCAATGCCCACCCGCTGAACCACCGCATGGGCCATTCATCAGCTGTTTAGCACACCTGGCAATGGGGCAGATGCCGCCGGTTTCACCTAAGAGGCAATTGCCACAGCCCTGGCACCTTTCGGCCCAGACGCCCTGGCGCTCGGATGCCCCCATGAACTTGGTGTTTACTGCCGGGAAAATCGGTTTATCTTTGTAGCGCATGGCCAGCTGCTGGACACCACAACCACAGGCCATGGACACTACCGCATCCACACCGGCAATCATGGAAACGATCTCCTCAACATACTCAGGGTCACATTGTCTCTCCAGGGTGTGCTGGCGAATGTCGATGGAAATGCCGCTTTTCAACAGAGCCATCTGCAGCCCGGAAGCGAGCAGTCCTACCTCTTTGCGTCCGCCGGCGGCGCAAACCGTTACACATTCATTACAGCCTAGCAGAAGAATGCGTTTGTAGGGCTTGACGTATTCTATCAGTTCTTCTAAAGGTTTTCGTTCAGCAGTGATCATCGTGGTTCAATCTCCTTCTGTTTTAGCCATCAACAGGCCACTTGACCGGTTTGACCGGCGGTGGCGGATTTTATCGGGCTCGGTCCGAGCTCGCGTATTTTCTCAGTGATTGTCGTAGCGACCTCGGCAAAACGGTATCCCATGCCGGCGGACAGATACACCATTTCCAGCCGCTCCGGTTCAATGCCGATTTCTTCCATATATTTCCGGACATATTCTACTCTTCTCGCAGCTTTAGTGTTGCCACTTTTAAAATGGCAGTCGCCCTCAAGACAGCCTGCAACATAGACTCCATCCGCCCCTTTTTCAAAGGCCTTGACAATATGCAGGGCGTCAACTTTGCCGGAGCAGGGCACCCGGACGATTTTGACATTGGCGGGATAGGGCAGACGCTGGCTGCCAGCCATGTCAGCTGCTGTATATGCACAGTAGTGGCAGCAAAAGGCCACAATTACCGGTTCAAAATTCTTCATTACGCCTCAGCCTCCAAGCCATCAAAAAGTTTCTCTAATTTCGCTAAAATCCGGTCGTCCTCGAACTGCATGAGTTGAATGGCCTTGGCCGGGCATTCAGATGCGCAGAGACCACAGCCATGGCATTGGGCCGGATCGATTTCCGAATAGCCTTCTGCATTGATGAAGGGCACGTCAAACGGGCAGGCTCGAACGCATATGAGACAGGACGCACATTTATCACTGTCCACCCTGGCCGATGCTGCACCAAGATTGATGGAATCCTGAACAAGCATGGTCTGCGCGCGTGATGCCGCAGCTCTAGCCTGAACCAAACTTTCCCGGATGGACTTGGGCGAATGAGCCGTTCCGGCAACATAAAAACCGGGCATGGCCAGATCGACAGGCCGCAGTTTGACATGATCTTCGAGAAAATAACCATCATGAGTGCGCTGCAGCTTGAAGGTCATGGCAAGTTCCTCGGTGGAGTCCTTGTCGGCTATCAGTCCGGTACTGAGACAAAGATGATCTGCTTTTACTTTAAGCTCCATGCCCAGGATCGGATCATTGAAGGAAATTTCCAGCTTTTCTCCGGCCGCTTGCACCTGAGGAGGTTCCTCCATCTCGTAGCGGACAAAAATAACTCCTTTTGCCCGGGCCTTCTGATAATATTCCTCCTGGAAACCGTAGGTCCGCATGTCCCGGTAGAGCACAAAAATCCGGGTATCAGGATTAATCTCAGCCAGACGCAGCGCATTTTTCACTGCATTCTGACAGCAGATGCGGGAACAATTAGGATTATCCGCGTTGCGAGAGCCAACACACTGGATCATCACTACATTTTCCCAGCGTTTTATCGCGTCAGGCTGTTCTTCGAGCATGGTCTGCAACTCGATCTGGGTTGAGACGTTGTCATGGCTGTCAAGAAGGTACTCTTCCGGCCGGTTGGGCTGGGCCCCCGTGGCCATGATAGTTACCCCATGATTGATCTGCCGGTAAAACATCTGCTTGCCCACCTGCATTCCAGTTGAGAACATTCCCGGCATACCATTATGATCGACGATAATTGCTCCAGTGATCACCTCTATGAGCTTATGGGCCATCACCTGATCGATGAGTTCGGTGACGAATTGTTGAATATCATCGCCTTCCAGAGTTTTCCTGAGCTGTTTGGCTACGCCGCCCAGGTTGTTCGACTTTTCAGCGAGATACACCTTAAATCCCTGCTCGGCAAGCTCAAGCGCAGAAGTCATGCCGGTAACCCCGCCGCCAACCACCAGAACATCTTTGTTCATGGGTAGGCTGTGCTCGGAAAGCGGTTTGGAAGCAATGGCCCCAGCCACCGCCATCTGAATTAGTTCCTGGGATTTTGCTGTTGCCTTAACCGGCTTGGCACCATGGACCCAGGTTGACTGATCGCGGATATTGGCCATCTCCAGCAGATATTTATTGAGTCCCGCCCGCCTGATCAGTTCCTGGAATTTAGCCTCGTGAGTCCTGGGCGAACAACCGCCGATAACCACCCTGTTAATTCCTTCGTCGATAATGGTCTGTTGTATCTGCTCCATGGATTCCCGGCTGCAGCCATGCCCCTTGGCCTGAGCTACAGCAACGCCCGGGAGTTTGGCTGCGTAGTCGACGAGTTTATCAACATCGGCAACCGCACCGATATTCTCTCCGCAATCACAGATGAACACACCGACCTTGGCATCTTCACCACTGACATCTCGTTCGGGGATAAGGGCAACCATATCCTTTTCTTCCTTGGGTGTGGTGGCAATGTCCTTGGCTGCCATGCAGGCAGCAGCACTGGCCTGGACCATGGTCTCGGGGATGTCCTTGGGTTCCTGCAATGTGCCACAGGTGTAGATGCCCGGCTTGGATGTGACCACCGGATTGAATCCGGTAGTGCGTGGAAAATTCTCATCATTGAGCTCAAGGCCCATGGTTTCCATGAGCGCTTTGGTATCATCACCCACCTTGAATCCGGTGGCCAGAACGACCATATCAAAATTTTCAGTGATCTTATTTGCATCTCCTTCCAGAGTATAGGAGAGCTCAAGATCATCTTTTCCTTCTGGTTGGAGAATAGAGTGGGGGCGGCTATGAATGAAGCGGATGCCAAAGTCATTTTTGGCTCTTTGGTAGTAAAGCTCGTAGTCTTTGCCAAAGGTTCGCATATCCATATAGAAAATCGTGGTTTCAATGTCCTCCTGAAAACGCTCCTTCGTCACCATGGCCTCTTTGAGGGCAAACATGCAGCAAGCGCTGGAACAATGTGACCCAGCTCCTTTCTGGATGCCTCTCGAGCCGATGCACTGGATCCAGGCTATTTTCTTCGGCTGTTTGTTGTTGGACGGTCTGAGCAGCTTCCCCTGGGTCGGTCCTGAGGCAGAGAGAATTCGCTCATATTCCAGACTGGTGACCACATCGGCCTTGGTGGCATAGTCAAGATAATCGAGATGACTCGGATCAAACAGTTCGGCTCCGGTGGCCAGAACCACTGATCCACATTTAACCTCTCTGTTTCTACCGATGTCATCCGGCTCAATGGCTCCAGCCGGGCAGATCTTCACCAGTGCCTCAACATCCTCACATTTTTCCAGGTCGATGGAGTATGCCTGGGGTGTGGCCTGCGGGTAGCGCATGCAGGTCGGAGCCCGGTGGTCAAGTCCGGGGGTAAAACGTACACAATCGGGAAAAGCCTGGTAGCAGTCGCCGCAGGCGGTGCATTTTTCCAGGTTGATATAGCGCGGCGCAGTCTTCAGGGTTGCTGTGAAATTCCCCTTTTCTCCGCTGACCGCTGTCACCGTGGTTAAGGCGGCAAGCTCGATATGCTTCTGGCGGCCACTTTCAGATAGGTTCGGCGAGATTGTGCACAGATCGCAGTTATTGGTGGGAAATGTTCGGTCGAGCTGAGTCATCAAGCCACCGATGTTATGGTCTTTGTCCACCAGAATAACATTTTTTTCAGCCTCGGCCAGGTCGAGGGCAGTACGAATACCACCAAGCCCACCCCCTATTACAAGCACCTTATCACTGCTTGGAAGCGTCTTTGATTTCTGCATTTCTACCTTCTTCTTTTACGTATTGCTGTGAATTTGGCATAATTCGTCATTAAAGAACGAGTTGCGCACCTCACCTTTGCTTTTTGCTGAGATGGACTAAGTACGTTCAGTTCTCATCAGCCTGCACACCTCAACGGCCATGCACTTGCCCTGGGCTGCGTGAAAGACTTCCTAAACTCCGGCGACATCAAAAATTTCCGGAAGCTTATGCTCCCAGCCCAGGGTCTGCACCTTCACGCCCTGAGCTTTACCTTTGAGAGCGGCAATGGTCTCGCCGGCAATCTTGGTACCCTCAAGCTCCCGGTCAGGTGATTTACGTATCCGCCGGATGAGGTCATCACTGATATTGGCACCGGGCTCACTGTTGGCAATGTACTGGGCTATGGCCAGTGATTTAAGCAGAAAAACCGTGGGAATAATGGGTACTCCCAGACCCTTGGCCTTGTCCAGAAAGCCGTCGAAGGCTGCAACATCAAAAACTGGCGGGGTAATGATAAAGGAAGCACCCGCTTCAACCTTCTTGCGGGCAAACTCCAATTCTTTTGCCAGCATCTTTTCATCATCCCAGGGAGCAAGGGTACATCCTGCCGTAAAGGAAGGGATGCCGTCCAGTTCAAACCCTTCCATATCCTTGCCGGAGGAGAGCGAACGCAGTGCACTGAGCAATTCAAACTCATCAATATCATCGACCGTTTTGGCCTCGCGGTGATCACTTTGACTCATATCTTCGCTGTGGGTGACCACGATATTGCTGATTCCCAGTACATGGGCAGCCATGGCATCACCTTGCAGGGCAAGACGGTTTTTATCACGGCAGTACATATGCATAATGGTCTCGATGCCTTCTTGACGCATCAGCACTCCGCCTGCCAGTGCACTCATCCTGACAATGCCGTTGTCCATATCCGGCACGACGATGGCATCAACCCTGCCTTTGATGCGGCGGGCGTCATTGACCAACCTGGCAATATTCACACCTTTCGGGGTGTGCATTTCCGCCAGTACGGCGAATTCCTTTGTTGATAATTTCTTTTGAAAGCTCATGGTTTATTTTTCCTCCAAGTCAGAGATATCGGTTTGCAATTCGCAGTATTCAATAGTTCGCATTCTGTTCAACGGACTAAAACAGAGCTGATTCGGGATGAAAAACATCGACATCCTTCAAATCTTCTCCGAGATACTCACGCTCATTGGGTCCGAGTATGCCCAGTGAGAGGCAGATAAGGGTCCAGAGGTGAACCGTGTTATACGCCCCACCAAAATGATGGCCAATATCGTGAACCTGAGCATGACAGTTGTGACAACCGGTAATACAATAATCCGCACCGGTCTCCATTATTTGATCAAATTTGAACTTGCCGTAGGCCCGCCGTTCCTCCTGAAAGCCGGATTGGAGAAATCCGCCGCCGCCGCCGCAGCAATAATTGTTAGATCTATTGGGGGTCATCTCAACGACGTTTTCTTCGCCGACAACCTGTTTCACGACATAACGCAGATCTTCGGCAACGGCTTCACCATAGCCTTTCCGGACAATCTGGCAGGGATCCTGGATGGTGAATTTGATCTTCCTCTCCTTATTCCAGTCGGAGTTGACCTTCAGGCGCCCCTCCCGGATCCATTTCGCATAGTATTGATATATTGAAGCTACTTCGAAGTTATGGTCGATGTTGAATTTTTTCAGTCCGGCCCGGACTGAGAAGGTGATGTGTCCTCACTCCGTGTTGAGAAAGACCTTGCACCCTAGTTCATCGGCCTGTTTTGCCGAAACCCGGGTGACGTGTTCCCAGCATTTATTATCGGCGAGAAAGAGGCAATAGTTTTCCGCTGCCCAGCCTTTGCTGCCATAGGTCCAGTCAACTCCGGCCAGATGCAGAATTTTCCAGAGCGGTACCAGCTCATCGGGCTCGGTCACCGGTTCCCGGGAGTTCTGGTTGAGAAAAAAATGGGCGCCAGGCTTGTCGATCGGCGCCTGCATTACTTTAAATTCGGGCTGCGCCTCCTGATATTCGGCAAGCACGTCTTCAACGACAAACACAAAATCATCCGGAGCCGTACCCATGGCGCTGTTGGAATCATTCCGCAGGGCCATATCACAGGAATCCCGTATTCCCTTGGGTCTTTCGTCGCGAGGCCAGCTGGCCCTGGCATTAAAAACCAACTGGGGAATATCTATTTTCATGGGACAGACATAGATACAGCGCTGACACATGGTGCACATCCATACCCAGTTTGACTTGGTTGCCTCTTCATCCATGCCCATTGCACACATGCGCAGAAACTTGCGCGGGTCCATGTGCTCAAGTCCAGAAGCGGGACAACCGGAGGCACAGGCGCCACAGGTCAGACAAAGATTGAGATTGCCGCCCTCCGGCAGAATCTCAGCAACCTTGTCCATGAAGGAGCCCTGTTTTTTTCCTTTGATTATAATACTGCTTTCTGCCATTGATTTCGTCCTTGTACTGTTGTTGCTATCTGGTTTGGCTGCCGATGGTGCCGACACCCCCTGCCAATTACGTCAACTGCGCTTGCGAATACGCATCCGCTCAAACGTATCCGTGTCTGTATGACCCTTGCTTACCAGTATTTCGTACTCCTCCTGCGGTAAAACCTTGAGCAGATCCTGGCGTATATCCGCATCTATCCCTCGCACTTCCAGAATCTCCGAGGGGCTCATACTACTCAACACCTGGGTCACCTTCAATAGCGATATTGAAGAAAGTGAATCCCTGAAATCTATTGTTTTTTTTACCATTTCTGTCAATATCCAGACAAAGGTCAAAGTCTACGATCTACCAGGCAGCATATGAAGCAACATCTGCGCCAGCGTGCAATCAGAAATACTTAAAAATCACATAAGCATTAGTGCCTTAAAAATTCATTACAGCCATAAAAAACGAGAAAACGGAAATGAAACTTAAAACCGCTTGGTTAGAACCTGCATCCAAGGCACTTATACCCCCTTGTGGGGTGCTAGTATTGTGGGATAACTCAACGGATTAGACACCGTGTTTTAACACTGATGCTACAACGTAGGAGTGCTAAAACAAATAGATTTGGCAATGAACTGTTAAATTGTTTAAAGTGTTTAGCTTTACAAGTGTTAAGGGCTTAACAGAGGGATACATGATTGGACGCGAGCTGGAAGGATACTGGAAGACCGTGGTGAACACCATTCGTGACGGCATTATGATCGTCAACACCAGTGGTGCCATTGTCTCCGTCAATTCCGCCTTTGAGACAATCACCGGATACTCACGTGATGAGATAATCGGAAAATCATGTACGATTCTCCAGTGCGATATCTGTGAGCAGTCTCGAGCCGATGGAGGCGAGTCATGGTGTGCGCTTTTTCGCTGCGGCGAAGTTGAGCAGCGTAAATGCACCATACGCCGGAAAGACGGTACCTATTTCCAGGCCCTAAAAAACGGAGCCATCCTCAAAGACCCCGACGGCAGCGTCATCGGCGCCGTCGGCACCATTGCCGATATTTCTGAAATCGCTGAAAAAGATGACCAGCTTGAGGCTTATCGCCAACAGCTGCACTCGGAGGATGTCTTTCAGGGCATTGTTGGGGTCTCCCAACGGATGCAACAGGTTTTCGACATGATCAGGAATGCGGCCTCTTCTCAGGCACCGGTGATCATCTACGGCGAGAGCGGTACAGGTAAGGAGCTGGTCAGTCGGGCCATCCACAATCTTGGTCCACGCAAGGATAAGGCTTTTATCAAGGTCAACTGTGCCGCCCTGACCGAGTCGTTGTTGGAGAGTGAGCTGTTCGGCCATGTCCGCGGTGCCTACACCGGAGCCTACAAGGATCGAGTCGGTCGTTTTGAGAAGGCCAATGAAGGGGACATTTTCCTCGATGAAATCGGTGATTTGCCCATCTCCACCCAGACTAAACTCCTCAGGGTACTAGAAGAAAAAGTCATTGAGCGGGTCGGCTCAAGCAGCCCGATCCGTACCGATGTCCGTATCATTTCAGCGACCAACCAGGACCTTATGGAACTTGTCGAGCGTGGCGTATACCGTAAGGACTTTTATTTCAGGATAAATGTCATACCCATCTTTCTGCCACCCTTACGTCAGCGTGTCGAGGACATCCCCCTGCTTGCAGAATCTCTATTAAAAAAGATGCTCCTCAAAGAAAAAAAGAACATCAAGGGGATAAGCAAGGACACCATGGAAGTGCTGATGAGTCATTCCTGGCCCGGCAACGTCAGAGAACTAAAGGGCGCCTTCGAGTATGCGCTGGTTACCTGTCATGAGGAAATAATCCATCCTCACCATCTTCCTGAAACCATCCATAAACCACAGCGAAGGAGCACCACAACCGGTAAGCGGACCTCCTTCAACATGCAGGAAATTGAAAAGCAGGAATTGTTGGAGGCATTGTCAAAAACAGGCGGCAATCAGTCGAAGGCAGCAGAATTGTTGGGCATTTCCAGGGTCACCGTGTGGAACCGGATGAAACGCTATGGAATCGATGCCAAGCGACTCATCGAAGTGCAGGGCAAAACGTCAATTAACAATGATAAATAATCGCCTGCCCCAACATTGACCTATTTATCGTCAAACACCTTGCGGATAGCTGTGGCCATATCCGCTTTTATCACCGGCTTGTAGATAAAGGCCTTGACCCCGAGGGCCTCTGAATATTCATCGGAAATTCTGCTGCTATAGCCGGTGCAGAGAATAATTGGTATATCCCGACGCACCCGCAAAAGCTCCGTCGCCAGCACATCACCGGTCATCTGCGGCATGGTTATATCGGTAATCACCAGATCGAAATCATCCGATTTCGCTTTAAACAACTCAAGCGCCTCATAGCTGCTTGTTCTTGAAGTCACTGTATAGCCAAGTGATTCCAACAGACGGCTGGTCATTTTAATAATTGGTGGTTCATCGTCAATTAGAAGAATGCGTTCGTCTCCCGTGGGCAAGCTTACATCCGTATCTACTTTTTGCTGGTCGAGATAGCCAGTCGTCGGCAGATATATAGTGAAAACCGTTCGCTCGTGGGGTTTGCTGATCACACTGACCGCACCGCCGTGATCCTCAACAATGCCCTTGACCACTGCTAGTCCCAACCCCGTTCCCTCACCGGGTCCCTTGGTGGTGTAATATGGTTCAAAAATTGCCTCTATCTTTTCACGCTCAATTCCAGGTCCGGTATCCGCTACGGTAATCTGGAGATATTTACCAGGTGGAAACTGTAGCTCCTGCAACTGCGGCGATACGTCAATGTTCGTCTCCTCCAGGCTAAGCTCCAGCACTCCACCGCTATCATGCATGGCGTGAGCAGCATTGGTACACAGATTCATCAGAACCTGATGAATCTGGGTGGCATTCCCATGTACTAGCGCCTGACTATCAAGCTGTGTCTGTATTTCAATAAAAGTGGGAATGGTTGAACGAACGAATTTCACCACTTCTTCGGCGATGGTCTGAACCCGGATGGGCTTTTTTTCTTCCTCCGATTGTCTGGCAAAAGCCAGGATCTGCTTGACCAGATCTTTTGCCCGATTACCTGCCGCATACACCTCCTGAAGGTTATCGTGGAGTTGAGAGCCTCTATTTACGTTGGCCAAAGAGAGTTCGGTGAATCCTAAAATTGAGGAGAGTATATTATTGAAGTCATGGGCAATCCCTCCCGCCAGGTTGCCGATGGATTCAAGTTTCTGCGATTGCATCAGCTTTTTTTCCAGGAGTAGTTTATCCCTCTCGGCAATCCTCTCCCGAGTAATATCCTGGATGACACCAAATACTTTAACTGGTGCGCCGGTGTCATCTCTTTCCAATTCGGCAATTGAGCGAATAATTCTAAACGTCGGACCGGATGCCGGACGAATCTCAAATTCCAGGTCATAGGGTTGATCATTTTCAATGAGATCGACCAAGGCCTGGTGCACCCTTTCTTTCTCAGGTATGCAATTTTCCACATCCTCTGTAGAGAATTGTTTTGTCTGGGGATCAAATCCATAAATACGCTTGGCCTGATCGGATTCCCAGAAATTCCCGGAGACAATATCATACTCCCAGTTGCCGACTTTGCTTATCTGTTGCGCCTGCTGGTAGCGCTGAGCATTTTGTTTCAATGCCCTCTCGGCCGCCTGACGCTCGTGTATTTCCACACTCAGCTTTCTGTTGAATACGAAAAGTGTAACTATGCCCGCACTGGTAACAACCAGCACGAATAGGACGATACCAATAATCCACCAGAGCCTGCTATAGTCTACGATTGCTTCTGGCTCATAGAGAAACCCTTCGAGGGAAAAAGCGGGGTCGATCATACCGAGGCTGGCGTAGGTGTTTAGAATATGTTTCCACCTCCCGGGATTCATGTGGCCTATCTGGACGAGCTCCGGCCGCATGTTATTGGTTATGGTGGCCGCTTCAAAGCGCAGATGGTCGCGAGTCTTGGTAATCTGGTAGTTGTTTTGCAATATATCGATGATTTCTTCCGGGTGGTCCACAGCATACTGCCATCCCTTCAGTGAGGCCTGTAAAAACGTTCGGACCCGCTGGGGACTTCGCTCAACCTCTTGCTCGGTGGTAAACAGACAATCGCTGTAAAAATCGACACCGTAGGTGTACGGGGAGATCACCGTTGGTTCGATACTCTGCTGTTTAAGAAACCAGGGCTCGTTAGTGACATAGGCACTCACCGCATCCGTCTTTCCCTCAATGAGATCATCGAGGTTATAGGTCTGGTCGAGCCGTTTGAAGGATTGGAGGGGGATACCCTCATTCATGAACATGGCCAGAATGTCGGCATCTTTTTTGCCCGGCAGCAGCATGACCTTTTTGCCAATAAGGTCCTGCAGGGAGTTGATGCCTCTGTCCCGGCGGGCCAGGAGAATAGAAGGTGAGTGCTGGAGAATAGGGGCCAGAACCACGAACGGATTGCCCTCGGCTCGGTGCAGCAAAAGCTCACTGCCGGCAATACCGTAGTCGGCTCGCCCGGCCAGCACCTCTTCCTTGGCAAATTTTCCGGCTCCGCCTTCGACAATAGTGACGTCGAGTCCGGCCTCGGCATAAATTCCTTTATGCAGGGCCGCGTAATAACCGGCAAACTGAAATTGATGCTTCCAGGCAAGTTGCAGAACAATCTGTTCCGAGGCTGGAGAAGCAAAGGGTAAAAACAAAGATATGACTATGAGAAAAAAGCCAACCAGCAAACCATCGGTTTTTGTAAAACATTTCGACCGTATTGCCATTCTTTAGGATTCCCTGGTAGTAAATCAAACCACTGCTCAGCCTGTTTTTTTTAGTCAGGATAAGATGGTCGGCTTACACTGCTGTATTTTGTTTGGCTTTTTATTCTATCCCAAGCAATTAAATTTGATGTTATCATCTGGTTACAGAAAAGTCCAATTCTATCATTTGTCAGGTTTGATCCCCTTTTTATATCTTTCCCTCTTATTCAATAGGATAGTTGAAAAACTCATTTTTAAAATCGGCAGGGTGAAGAGGTAGACTCTCTATAATAGTGGCCCAGCTCATTATGAATAAACGATATGACTGCATCTCTTCGTCAACATAATACTGCCAAAAACCATGGACCGATAACGATCATGATCGTACGATTTTTTGCTATCTTATTGACTTATTCAATTTTTTTCTGGAAAAATCGTGTTATTCACGCATACTATTACAGGGTAGGTGCCTTAATTCATTTAACTGATAACGAAGTATTGCAAGCCTGACACTACTTTTATGTCTGATAAAATTCTCTTTGTTGACGATGAAGTACAGATACTCAACTCCATGAAACGCCAGCTGCGTAAACGCTTTCAGGTTGTAACGGCGGAAAGCGGCCAGGAAGCTCTGGAAATCATGAAGACGGCAGGTCCTTTCAGTGTGATCGTCTCCGATATGCGAATGCCGGTGATGGATGGAGTCCAGTTACTGACAACCATAAAGGATATGTATCCGGATACGGTCCGCTTGATGCTTACCGGCAATGCCGATCAGGAAACAGCCATTGAGGCCGTCAATAAAGGGCAGATTTTCAGGTTTCTCAATAAACCTTGCCCCACGTCGATGCTGGTTACCTCTCTTGCTCTTGCCCAGCGCCAGTACAGACTCATTACCGCCGAGCGAGAACTGCTTGATAAAACTCTGAAAGGCAGCGTCAAAGTACTGTCCGAACTCCTTAGTTTTACCAGTCCCGCTGCATTCAGCAGCGGCTTGCGAATCCGCTCGATGGCGGTACAGATTGGTGAAGAGCTGGCGATCGATCAAATCTGGCGGCTAGAAGTCGCCGCCCTGATGTCCCAGATAGGATGTGTGACCTTACCTGAGGAAATCATCAACAAGGTGTACGCCGATCTCGAGCTGGATGAGGAAGAAAAGGAAATGTATGGCAACCATCCCCAGGCCGGTGCCAGGCTATTCGAGAACATCCCCCGCATGGAAGGGGTCACTGCAATTATCCGAAATCAGTTGAAGGACTACAGCGAGTATGACCAGGAGGACCAGGAAGAGGAGGAAATTATCCTTGGCGCCCAGATCCTGCGGGTAATATTTGAGTATGATCGCCTATTGTTTCAGGGAAAAAATCATGGTGAGGCGGTCCATCACCTGCAGGAAAGAAAAAACGTCTACAACCCGATAATCGTCAAGCGACTTGGGAAAATTAAGAAGACCGGAGAGGCCGCTAGAGTCGTCAGCCTGATGATCAAGGATCTTGCCATCGGCATGGTGGCCGAAGATGATATCTATGCCCAAAATGAAACCCTGCTGGCTCCAAAAGGACAGGAACTGACCTGGCCGGTAATCCAAGGTCTGCAGAACTTTGCCAAAAAGGTCGGGGTCAAGGAACCTGTCCGCGTCTGGGTGAATAAAAAATGAGTACCGAAAACATGGCTGTTTCCGAAAACACAACAACCATTCTGCTGGCTGAAGACGATGCTGCCGAGCGAAGACTCATCACTCATTTTCTCGCCAGAGAAGACTATTATGTTGTGGAAGCGGCAACTGGTTCAGAAGCGCTTGATTACCTTCGTGAATTTGAACCTGATTTGATCATTGCCGATCTGCGCATGCCTGAGCTTGATGGTATTGAATTGTTGAACATAGCCAAAGATGAGTTCAGCGCTATTCCATTCATCATCGTTTCCGGAGTCGGTACCATGGAAGACGTTATCCATGGTCTGCGTCTTGGCGCCTGGGATTATTTGACCAAGCCAATTCAGCCTCTGGAACTGCTCCTCCACAGTATTAAGCGGGTGCTGGAAAAAGCCGAGCTCTTGAAAAATATGCGTAGCCATCAGGAATATCTTGAAAATATAGTCCAGCAGCGAACCGCGGACCTGCTTCGCCAGAATAAAAGCTACGCTAGGGAACTCAAAAGACGGCAAAAGATGGAGGAGCAGGCAAGAATTGCTGAAAACGAATGGAGACGCACAGTGGATGCGCTTCCTGAAATGATCGCCATCATCGATAAAGACCGGAAGATCACCAGGGTTAACAAGTCGATGCTTACCTTCCTCGAGAAAACGGAGGCAGAACTCATTGGCCAGTGCTGTTTTCTATGCAGCAGTGAAAGTGCCTGTCTCCACAAAGCCTGCATGAAGAACACCCAGCCGCAAACGAAAGAGCTGCGTTTTGATAAGGAGGGAAAAGACCTGGAGCTGAAAATCATTCCCTACAATTCAGTCGACGGAAAATGGCTTGGCTCCATCCACGTATTCCGTGATATCACGGAAATTAAAAAACAGATAAAGGAACAGAAGTTGCGGCAGTCCAAAGCCCTGCATAGCCAGAAACTCGAATCAGTCGGCCAGCTTGCTTCAGGTATAGCCCACGAAATCAATACACCCACCCAGTTTGTCAGCTCCAATATAGCCTTCTTTGATGAAGCCTTCGCGGACCTGCAGTCCTCCATCAACAGCATAGTCAAAGCCTGTTCAGCAGAAATCGTTTCCGCCGAAACTATCTTAACCCAGCTGGAGGAAGCGGACTGGAACTATCTGGAAGAGGAAATACCCACCGCTATCCAACAGTCCAAGGAAGGGCTTAACAGGGTGAGTTCCATTGTCCGTGCCATGAAGGAATTCTCACACCCGGGAGATCGTGAAGCTCAAGAAGTAGATATCAATAACATCATTGAAACCACGGTCACCGTTGCCCGAAATGAGTGGAAATATGTCGCCGATGTTCAACTCGACCTCGATCCGGAACTCCCTAAGATATCATGTCTCTCGGACGAGATGGGCCAGGTGATCCTTAACCTGCTTGTCAACAGTGCCCATGCTATAGAAGATAAACTGGGGGAGACTCCGGAAGAAGACAAAGGGACTATAACCATAGCCACCTCCCAGCAACCGCCCTGGGTGGTAATCTGCATCTCCGATACCGGTGTCGGTATGCCCAGGCACGTTATCGAAAAAATATTCGAACCATTTTTCACCACGAAATCGACAGGTAAGGGCACCGGCCAGGGGCTGGCCATAGCCTATGACGTCATTACCAGCAAACACGGCGGCAATATCCAGGTTGACAGTCAGACTGGTAAAGGAACAACCTTCACCATCGAATTGCCACTGTCCGTGAAATAAATACAACGTCAGGTCTAAGGAGAGGGTATGAACAAAAAAGGTGTCCTATTTGTCGACGATGAACCTAACATCCTCTCAGGAATTAAACGCATGCTGCGCTCTCTGCGTAACGAGTACGATTTTAATTTTGCGGAAAGCGGCAAAGCCGCCCTTGAAATCATCGAGGAAAACAGCATCGATATCGTTATCTCCGATATGCGGATGCCGGGCATGGATGGGGCGGAGTTTCTCAAGGCGGTAAAGGAGCATCACCCCCAGATTATCAGGATCATGCTTACCGGCCAGGCAGATGAAGAGTCTGTTTTTCGAACCGTCAATGTCGTCCATCAATTTCTCAGCAAACCCTGTGAGCCGGAACTGCTCAAGGAAATACTGGGCCGCTCCAGTGACTTGCATGATCGCCTGAATAACACCGAATTGAAAAAAATCATCTCAGGTATCGATCACCTGCCCAGCCTCCCGGACGTCTATGCCAATCTACAAAAGATTTTGAAAAAAGAAGATACCACAGCAGATGATATTGCCAAGGTGATCGAAAAAGACATCGGCATGACGGCAAAACTTCTGCAACTGGTAAATTCATCGTTTTTCGGTCTTTACCAGAAAGTCGAAAGTCCGGCTCGAGCTGTTAATTTGCTGGGCTTCGACACCATCAGAATACTTGTTCTCGGCGTACAAATCTTTTCTGAGTTAAAAACGAATTCATCACCCATCTCTCTTAGTTTTCTCAAAGACCACAGTATGATGGTGGGCCAGTGTAGTAAAAAAATAGCTCTTGCGAGCGTGGATGATCCAGAGCTTATCAATGAGTGTTTTCTGGCGGGAATGCTGCATGACATAGGTCGCCTACTCCTGCTGGCCAATTGTGCAGAGAGTTATCTGCCGCTGGTGGAAAAAGCCAAAAACGAAGGTACCTTACTCGTGGACGAGGAGACGCAGCAATTAAAGGCAACACACGGAGATGTCGGTACCTACCTTATCGGACTTTGGGGGTTCAGTGGTAATATTCTCGAGGCAATCAGTTACCACCACAACATTTCCGCATACCCAAGAGAAACGTTCTCTCCCGCCTTGGCCGTACATGTCGCCGACGCACTCTACTATAAATTCTACCCACAACATCTTATTGGCGCTCCCCCAGAAGTCGACCTGGAATATCTTGAAAAAACAGGTTTTGGCGCAAAACTGGCAAAGTGGGAGGAAATTTGCGCTACTGTATTGGAGGACGGTGAAGATGAAATCTGAAAAAATACTGTTTGTTGACGACGAACAATATGTTCTCGACGGTATTGTCCGCCAACTCCGTAAGACCTACCCCGTGGTAACGGCCACTAGTGGTCGGGAAGCGCTGGAGAAGTTAAAAGATGGTGGCTTTATCGTTGTCGTATCCGACCTGCGGATGCCCGGTATGGATGGGATCGCTTTTTTAAAGGAAGTACGTCGTCAGTATCCTGAGATTACCAGGATAATACTCTCCGGTGATGCCGACCTGACCACCGCCATAGAAGCCGTCAATAGCGGTCAGGTTTTTCGTTTCCTCACCAAACCCTGTTCGAGTAACGGTCTGGTCACCACGCTGGCTCTGGCAGTTCGTCAATATCAACTAATTATCAGCGAAAAAGAACTGCTCAATGATACGCTCAAAGGAAGCATCAGTATGCTCAGTGAATTGCTGAGTCTCGCTAATCCGAGAGCTTTTAGCAGAGGCCGAAGAATACGGCCAATCGTGAGTGAAATAGCCTCAAAGATGGGTCTCAAACCATTATGGCAGTTTGAAGTTGCGGCTCTGGTCTGCCAGATCGGCTGTATCACCATCCCCGAAGACATTCTCAACAACGTCTCTCGTGCCGAACCTCTTGATGAGAGTGAGGCAAAAATGTATGAAGACCATCCCCGGATCGGAGCTCATCTGCTCAGGAAAATACCGCGTCTTGAAGGAGTTGCCGAAATCATCGGCAATCAACTTTTACCGTATGAGCATGCAGAAAACGGTGCCTCAAAAGCAGAGTCCAGCAAGAATGCGATAGCTGCTCAAATAATCAGGACTGCACTTGACTACGACCTACTCACCGGCCAAGGGAACAACCACGAGCAAGCATTAAGCAAGCTTTATGGTACCCAGGGCATCTACAATCCCGATATTCTGGCCCATCTCCAAGAACTTAAAGCCCGGCCGCCACATCACCACGATACCGTTGATCTGCTCTTCGATGAACTGGTTCCCGGCATGATCGCTGCAGAAGACATTCTTGCCCGAAACGGTTCCAGGATAATAGAAAAAGATCAAGAAATCACCTGGCCCGCCCTTCAGGGTCTTCATAACTTTATCGAACATATCGGGGTAAAGGAGCCGATCAAGGTCTGGAACCACTGATCAGTGAGCAGAGGTGCACTTTGATCGTTAATGAATAGACCAGATACCACCTTGGTGCCAGGCCGCTGGGTAAAAGTTCAGGGCTGATTCTCTCATAGCGGCAGGACAAAGCTGAACTTTGTTCCCTCACCTTCTTGTGTATCTACCTTCACTTCACCATTGTGATCATCAACAATTGCTCTATGGACCATGGATAAGCCTTGACCCGTTCCCTTTCCCACTGTTTTTGTAGTGAAAAACGGATCAAAGATTTTATCGATGATCGATTCGGGGATACCGGTTCCGCTATCATCTACCGTTACCATCACCCCCTTTTCAACCTGCCTTGTGGTAATGGTGATAGTCCCCATTTCCTGCTGTCCCTGCGCTATTTTTGCGATTATCGCGTGGGCGGCGTTGATAATGAGATTGAGAACTACCTGTTTAATTTGGCCGGAGAAGAGGGGAATAAGCGGCAAATTATCGGCAAAGTCGAGTTTCATCTCGGCACAGGTTTTCCACTCATTCCTCGACACTGTTACTGTGCTTTCGATGATCCGATTGAGGTTTTCCGGCTGTTTTTCTTTGCTGCCCGGATGAGAAAATTCCTTCATGGCCTTGACAACGGTGGAGATACGTTCGAGTCCTTCCAGGGTACCTTGTACCGCCTTACCCGTCTCTTCCGTTATGTATTCAAGATCAATTTCCTCTTCAAATTCTCGGATATTCCGGGTTTCTTCGGAAAATTCTCCTTTTTCCTGTACTGCCTTGATAAGTGTCTGATTACGGTTGTTCAGTTCGTTTAAGTCAACAAGCACTTCTTCAATAAATTTGGTATTATCGGTAACATACTGAACAGGAGTGTTGATCTCGTGGGCAATCCCGGCAGCCAGCGTACCGATTGCTTCCAGCTTATTTGCTTGCAGCAACTGCCTCTCCATCTCCAATTCTTTGGTTATGTCCCGCTTAATCGCCACATAGTTAATGATGTTGCCATCACTGTCTTTGACAGGTGAAATAGTCCCATCCTCTTCGAAGATTTCGCCCTGCTTGTTTCTGTTCTTGAAACGTCCTCTCCAGACTTTGCCACTTTTAATGGTTTGCCACATGTCCTGAAAAAATTCCCGGTCGTGAAGACTACTATTCAAAATGTTTGGATTTTTTCCTAACGCTTCCTTAGATGTATAGCCGGTACAGTTTTCAAATGCTGGATTAACATAAATGATCTCCGGAACAGTATTGGTTATGACAATAGCCTCAGCGGTGTTCTCAATGGCGGCAACCAGTCTGCTCTGCATCGCCTGCAGCTGATCTTTAATGGCTAATTCCTGGCTTAAGGTCTCATTTAACTCGAGCAGCTCGGCCGTGCGTTCCCTTACTTTCCGTTCGAGTTGGAGTTGATGGGTCTCCAGCTGCGTTTTTACTTGTTCCAACTCTGCGGTTTGTTTTTTTTGGATCAAATTAAGGTAACCCATATTTGAAATCTCATTGGCCATAAGCCAGAGAAAATCGAGGATCTTTTCAAACCGCTCGGTGGTCAGTTTCGGCATATCATGAAATGACCGCACCATTTCTTCTTCATCCGCCCCTATCTCTCGGGAGTATTCCCGTATTCGCCTCTCATCGACCTCGCGAGTGTGGTATTGGCCGGTGAGCCAGTTGGCAATATGTTTACCATCAACGATAATGGGTGCGGCCGCATCGGTGAAACCACAGCTTAAACATTGTCTATGAAGAGGTTCCATCAACCTGGCTGCTTCAAGACCGAGATTCTTTCCAGAATTTTTACAGTTTGCCATCCCCTTGGTTGTCGCCCGAACCATGGTACAAACACCACAATGATTGCTTGGTTTGGTTATCGGTGTTCCATCTATTTCGGTAATGGTGGAGGCAACCCCATTGGCTTCGGCAAAGGAATCCTGAATGAGCTGTAGCTTTTCATGGCTAATGAGGTCTGTCAGGCGGTATGGGAGGTTTTCCTTTTCTGCTGTCTTGTCTTGCAAAATTTCCGGATAATATTGATTTTTCATGGTCGTCGTGGGTTACAGGTTGATATCCTCTATTTCCAGGTATAAAAGGGCTTCTCTTTGTTGTATCGTCTTTTTGAGCAATCTCCAAATTTTTTTACTGATCAACTATTGAAGTATTTCTGGATGAAGACCTTTTGAAAAGCTCTCCTGCTGGCTACTCCCCGACGTGATCAAGTCCAGAAATTGACCCGAATCCTTCTCGCCCTTGGTCCGTCTCCGTGCTACACTATTAAAAAGTCTCTGCATAGATATGGAGGAACAGATGGTTAATAGTGATCCCATTTATGATGTGATAATTGTCGGTGCAGGCATAGCTGGTCTTACCGCTGCCAGGAAACTGCAGTCGTACGGACGCCGCATTTTGGTGCTGGAAAAAAGCAGGGGAGTAGGCGGACGGATGGCCACCAGGCGCTCCGGAGATGCCGCTTTTGATCATGGCGCCCAGTTTATCACTGCCCGGGAAAACAACTTTATCAATTGGCTGAACACTCTGGAAGAAAGGGGTGTTGTGGCCAAATGGTTCAGTGGAGAATCCGGTGAAGACAGACACCCACGATGGCGCGGTGTTCCGGGAATGAACGCTATGGCCAAGCATTTAAGCAAAGGCATAGATATCAGACTGGAGAGCAAAGTCATTGCCTTGGAGAAACAGGGATACGACTGGCATGTTCATTTTCAAAATCATGAGTATCATATTACCTCCACAGCCATTCTCCTCACTCCCCCCGTACCGCAGACTCTCGAATTACTCGAATTCCTCCAGCCCAGCATGTCTGAGAAAGCACAAACGTTATTGACTAAATTTACCTACGAACGATGTCTGGCCGTTCTGGCAAGATTAACCGAACCGACGCATCTCAGTCCACCGGGATTTTTAAGAAAGCCGAGTACCAATATCAGCTGGCTTGCTGACAATCAACTCAAGGGCGTTTCAAAAGTGCCTGCCGTGACCATACATGCCACTGCCGACTTCAGCCTGCGCCACTGGCAGGAAAATCGGGAGCACATAACCGAGATGCTTCTCCAGGAGGCCAGCGAGCATCTCAACCTGAAGATCAAGGACTGTCAAGTCCATGGCTGGAAGTACAGTAAACCGCAATACATCCATGAACTGCGCTCCTTTGAACTTTTTCGGCAACCGCATTTGATTCTTGCCGGTGATGCTTTTGGTGGGCCACGCGTGGAAGGTGCCTCACTTTCTGGCTGGGATGCTGCCGAACGTCTCGAAGAAGAAATGCGCAGCAGAGGTTAACCCAAACATTGCTCAAAAATAGAATTATTACATACAACAAAGCGCCACTAACATGTCTTATTATGGGTTTATTACCCTTGATAGTGAGTATACCGTAAGAGAAAAAAACCGTTTTCAGACGTCATGTTCGGTAATATACTGGTTAAGGGTTTAGCGCTTCAGTTTCGCATAATAGTTCAGTAATCGCATTGTAAACATCCCTAAGGTAGACGACTCCCACCACTTTACCATCCAGGGCAACAACGGGAAGTCTGCGAATTTGCTCGGCCAGTAGTCTGTCTGCACAACGTAGAATGGAATCATTGGTGCGAATGATTCGCACATCTTCTGTCATGACATCCCTGACATGGAGATTTTTTGTTTTAGCAATACTGGTCTGCCGCAATCCTTCCCATGAAATTCTGCTGTGATCCTCCTCAAAAAACATTTCCGAGGGGATAATTGCCCTGAGAATATCTGTGGTAGAGACGATACCCGCCAGTTTCTTCTCGGAATCCAGAACTACGATGGCATTGACCGACAGACCGTGGCCACGCTTGGCCCTGTGCATTATGGTTATTGCTTCGTGCAGTGTCATTTCCGGGGTTAGCCAATAACTCAGTGTTTCCATAACGTCGATTACTTTCATGACTCCTCCTCTTCTCCAGAAATGGTTGTGGATAGTATATTAATGATCAAAAACCATATGTTTTCCCGGGAAAACCAGCTAGCATATTCAATAGTAGCACAAGCAACCTCTGTTTCAAATATCCTGATACAATATATAATGAATATCTATGTGTGGTCATATGTCTCCCCACCTATTGACATTTGTCTATTCCTGTCGTTACTTTACAGGTATAATCGTATCGAAATATCAAAATGATTCATCCCATCCTTTGGCAACGATCATGAGCCACGACCACTTCCATCATCTTGTTTATGGTACCCTTCATGATTACCTCAACGGTGAGGAACTTACCGATACCGATGATGAACGGATTCGCCAGGATATCAGTCGATATATGGTGGAAGATCGTGGTTATAACAAAAAAGAACTCATTCCCCGCCTCTACATTGAAACCTTGTTTACTATAAACTTCGTGAGGTCGACTATTGAGCTTACTGTTGAAATACAAGGAAAATGGTTCATGATTATTCGCTACGGCCCGGGTTCATTAGTGAGCCGGGAAAGATCAGCGATTGCTGCTGCCAGAGTGCTTCACCCCGACTACCAGATCCCGCTGGCAGTGGTCACCAACGGCCGTGATGCAGAATTAATTGATACAGCCACTGGCAAGATTCTCGGGAATGGGTTAGAATCGATCCCTGATCGAGTTCAAGCGGAGTCACTGCTCACCACTCTTGAATTTCCTGCCAGACAGAAAGACCCTGAACTGGAACGAGAAAAACGCATTCTCAATGCGTTCGATGTGGAGCGATGCTGCCTGTAGCCGCATATCCGCGGGAATGAATCAATTATTATCTTTTCCCTTCAGCCAGCTTCCCAAAAGCTGCTGATAGAACTATACGAAAACAGCAATCCGTTAAAAATTTTACCATATCTCTATCATCCGAGGAACAAAGATGGCTAATCAGGCAGAATGGAACAAGTCAAGCTGGAAAAATTTCACCGCCCTGCAGCAACCCAACTGGCCAAACGATGAGGAAGTAAAAAAGGTACTTGATAACCTCGCCACCTTGCCACCCCTGGTATTTGCCGGTGAGATCAGATCACTCAAGGAACTTCTCGCCAAGGCTGTAACCGGCGATGCCTTTCTCCTGCAGGGAGGTGACTGCTCGGAAAACTTCTCTCAAGTCACCGCCCCGAAGATTCGGGAAACATTGAAGGTTCTTCTGCAGATGGCTATTGTACTTACCTATGCCGGTGGTAAACCAGTTATCAAGGTCGGCCGTATTGCTGGACAGTTTGCCAAACCACGCTCTGCGGACACTGAAACCATCGACGGTAAGACCTATCCCTCCTACCGGGGCGATATGGTTAACCAGGCGGAATTCACCGAGGAGGCCCGTGTTCCCAATCCCAAATTTATGCTCAAGGGCTATAATATGGCCGCTTCGACCCTTAATCTGCTACGTGCCTTCACTCGTGGCGGCTACGCCGCACTGCACCGGGTCCAGGCCTGGAACCAGGAATTTGTAGTGCAGTCTCCAATGGGCAGATCGTACAATCGGCTCGCCAAACAGATTGATCATGCCATCCGTTTCATGAATACCATCGGCATACCCACCGATATTCCGCAGGTCAACCAGACTCAGCTGTTCACCTCCCATGAAGCGCTGCTGCTCGGCTATGAAGAGGCCCTGACCCGCAATGACTCTACCACTGGTGATTGGTATGACTGTTCTGCCCATATGCTCTGGATAGGGGAGCGGACCAGACAGGTTGACGGCGCCCACGTGGAGTTTCTCAAAGGCGTCCACAATCCTATCGGTGTCAAGATCGGGCCGACCTACGATCTTGAGGAAATTAAACGTCTTATTGACGCTCTCAACCCTGAAAACGAGCCCGGAAGATTGACCCTGATTACCCGTCTCGGCCTGAAAAACGTGGAGAAGGTGCTGCCACCTCTGCTACGGGAAGCCAAGAGGGAAGGCTATAATATTGTCTGGAGCTGTGATCCAATGCACGCTAACACCTATACCACTGAATCCGGGACAAAAACCAGAAATTTCAATGACATATTTGCTGAGATCACTTGCTTTTTTGAAGCCCACTGGTCGGAGGGCACAACGCCAGGTGGGGTGCATCTTGAAATGACCGGTGAAAATGTTACCGAATGCACCGGCGGAGCCCGTAATATTATAGATGAAGAATTGGCAAATAACTATCTCACCACCTGCGATCCCCGCCTCAACGCTGAACAGAGCCTGGAAGTGGCCTTTCAAATCGCCGAGATGATCAGAAGCTGAAAATTTTGCTTCATCGTGAGGAAGCTGTTCTGCCATTGATTGTTTCCTTAGTCCACCTAGTCAGGATTTCTCATGAAGTGAGAAATCCAGGCTACTGTTCCATCTCCAATTCGTCCCACCTTAAAATTACATTTCGGTAATCTTGCTTGACGACCGGTTGATCGGTCATACATTTACCTCCAGGAAAAAAGCAGAAATTCAGCTAATTACCACAAAAATCCACTTCTTTAAGGTGACTATTCATGGAAAAAACAATACATATCAATCACCAGGCAGTTGGTCTGTTGGCTGCCCTGCTGGTTCTCGTTACGCTGATGCTACCGGGCTTGGTAAAGGCGGCCGAAGAAGAAACGGCAATATTACGCCAAACCTCGAAGGCATTTTCTTCGGTGGTGAAGCAGGCCACACCAGCTGTCGTCCACGTGCAAGTGGAAAAAACCGTGAGATCATCACAGTCTGGTCCGCAATTTAACAACCCCTTTTTTGAACGTTTTTTTGGACCTGACTTTCAACGCCAGTTTCCTCAGCAACCCAGACGCCAGAAGCAACGCGGTCAGGGTTCCGGATTCATCATCAGCGAGGATGGCTATATTCTTACCAATAACCACGTAGTCGCCGATGCTGATACCATCACCGTAACCATGTCTGACAACAAGAAAATCGATGCCAAACTCATCGGCAGTGATCCACAGTCCGATGTGGCCCTCATTAAGATTGAAAACGGTATGGATATGCCTGTTCTTCCTTTGGGCGACTCAGATGCCCTAGAGGTTGGTGAGTGGGTAATTGCCATTGGCAACCCTTTTGGCCTGGAGCAGACGGTAACCGTTGGTGTGGTCAGTGCTAAAGGAAGAAGCAGGGTCGGTATCAACGAATATGAGAATTTCATCCAAACAGATGCTGCAATCAATCCTGGCAACTCAGGCGGTCCAATGCTGAATATCGACGGCGAAGTCGTCGGCATAAACTCCGCCCTTTTTTCCCGTACCGGTGGTTACATGGGTATCGGTTTTGCCATCCCCATCAACATGGTTAAAGCTATCAACGACCAACTACAAAAGCACGGTAAGGTCACGAGAGGATGGCTTGGTGTGGCTATTCAGGATATCAGCGAGGAACTTGCTGAATCCTTCAACCTCGATGAAGCTCGAGGCATCCTGGTCAGCGAAGTACAAAAAGACTCACCGGCAGAGAAATCAGGTGTTGAGCAGGGTGATGTGATCGTTGAACTAGATGGCACCGAGTTGGCCAACGTCAATGATCTGCGTAACAGAATCGCCCTTATCATTCCGGGCACAGAAGCCAAGCTCACCGTTATTCGCAACGGAAAAGAAA
>JASJDT010000054.1 GCA_030065655.1 Desulfocapsaceae bacterium
CTAATACGGTTTGCAATCTAGTTGATGATTATCATTTCAGTGACGATTTTTTAGCCAAGATAAAGACTGTCAGAGTGAACAATTCCAGCTGTCAGGTTTACTTTGGAATTGGCGAAGAACATGCACTTGATCCCATTGGTGATCTTCTTTTCACTTCAACCGCAGAGCAATTTGATTCTGAAGAGCTGCTAGATAAGCAGACACAGTCTAAAACTTTCTCCATTTATTATCCAAAGACAAGACCTGGTCACGAGCGCTATACTATTGTTGCCAGCATGAACGCACGCTATGAAGACTGGAGCGATCTTTCTAAAGAGGATTATGAACTTGAAAAGAAGGATCTCATCAGCAGAACCACCAATGATTTGCAAAGATACGTTCCCGAAATCAAGCAGAAACTTGATTGGGCTGAGGCTGCAACCCCTTTAACGTTCAACCGCTATACTCTGCACACCCAGGGAACATCGTTCGGCACAAAATTCGAGGGACTTGATGTTTCTCGCTCGATTCACAAAGAAATAGCCGGTCTATTCCATGTTGGCTCAGTCGGTATAATCATGTCTGGCTGGCTAGGCGCAATTAACTACGGGGTAATAGTTGCCAATGACGTGGATGGGTATCTTCGAGGAGGAATGGAAAATTGATATTTGATTTTCAAAATCACAATGTACTTGTAACAGGGGCTACAAGAGGGATCGGCAAAGCTATTGCCACATCATTTTTAAAATCAGGAGCCCGCGTTATCGGCATCTATAGCGGCAATGAACAGGCTGCTGAACAATTTAGAGATGAAGTTGATTCTCTGGCTGAACAACTCATTTTGCGTAAATGTGATGTTTCCTCACAAGCTGAAGTTGAGTCCTTGTTTCACTATCTTGACGAAACCATTGTCACGCTTGATGTCCTTGTTAATAATGCTGGAGTTCGCCGGGACAGTGTTCTTGCCCTCATGAGTAACGAGGATTGGCAAAGAGTCATAGATATAAATTTAACCGGTACATTCTATATGGCCAAACAGGCCGTATTACTCATGATGAAGAAAAAGTATGGTAGAATAATAAACATTACTTCTCCCGTTTCGTATCTAGGTTTTGCAGGGCAAGCTAATTATGCTGCTTCCAAGGCAGGTCAAGTCGCTATGACCAAAACACTTGCCAAAGAGACTGCCAAAAAAAAGATCACCGTTAATTGTGTTTCTCCAGGTTTTATCCACACGGATCTAATTGATGATCTTACAGACGATAAACTTTCAGATTACAAAAAAATGGTACCTATGCGGAGATTTGGGACAACCGAGGAGGTAGCTGATGCTGTCTTGTTTCTTGCTTCACCATCATCAGCTTACATTACCGGAGCAGTTCTTGAAGTGAATGGAGGTTTGTAAAGTATCTTAAAGACAGAACCTCTGTGCCCTAAACATTTCTCACATATCGTATAATCAAATAGATAGAATTTCATATACTGAATGATTTACTTCATCATTCTCACCTCTCTTGAAGGTCTGATTTAAAAGCAATCATAGAGAAAAATTACAAAACAGCCGTATTGATCTTTCGGGTAAAACGATTACAATGGGTCAAACTTTTTCGGAAGTTTTAAATTCTATAAAGATATCACAATAATTTCTCTACACTTATACAGGAATACGCCCGTGCAACTTTCAATCACCAATATGATTCTGAATGCTGGTCCAGTTGGCCAGCTCGTTATGCTAATCTTGCTGATTTTTTCAGTAGTTTCGTGGTCAATTATTTTCATGAAGGCCAGACTTTTTCGCAAAATAAGACGGCAAAGTAAGGAGTTTCTCGATGAATTCTGGTCATCTAGTAATTTATCGGAAGCAAGTTCCATAACCGAAGACTACCCTCACTGTCCAGAGGCTGCTGTTTTTACAGCAGGATATACAGAATTACAGAAAATAAATCGCATCCGTACCCGAAAAGATGTGAGAGCTACTTCGGACAGTCTTGATACTCAACTTGCCACCATCGATAATTTGCAGCGGGCCATGCAGAGAGCTGAGTCGGAAGAGATATCGAAACTGGCAAAAGCCTTACCCTTTTTAGCTACCACAGGTAACTCGGCGCCATTTATCGGTTTGTTCGGCACAGTTTGGGGAATTATGGGCTCATTTCATGACATTGGAGTGCGTGGTTCCGCATCACTTGCGGTAGTTGCTCCAGGAATTTCAGAAGCCTTGGTTGCTACGGCAGCGGGTCTGGCCGTAGCCATACCTGCAGTAATATTTTACAATCATTACTCCAGCAAACTTGAAAACGTAGATGGCCAAATCCAAAACTTTGCCACCGACCTGGTCAACCTCGTCGAAAGAGACTTGCTCGGCCGTGTCTAAAACACAACGATAGGTTGAAAATGCATACGAGAACTGCACATTTTTCCAAGCAGAAAAACGGACGCAAAAAACTCGTCTCTGATATTAATGTAACCCCTCTGGTTGACGTTATGCTGGTGCTCCTGATCATCTTTATGGTTACCGCACCAATGATGAATCAGGGACTCGATGTTGACCTCCCGGAAACAACAACAAAATCTTTACGTCAAAAAGAAGAACCTATTATTGTTTCCATTGATAAAAAGGGTACAATTATGTTGGACAAGATAGAGGTGACCAGACCTCTTCTCAAACAACAGTTGCAAAAGTCTTTGCCAGCAAAAAAAGAACATCCGATTTATTTGAAGGCTGACAAAGATGTGGCTTATGGTCTGGTCGTGGGGATTATGGCCGATATAAAAGAATCTGGATTTGATAAATTAGGAATGATTACCCAACCTCCTATCAACGAAAGATAATTGTTTGTGTTTCGGGAAGTCAGAGTAGCATACATGAATAATGAAGACTGGAAGATACCGTTCAATTTTGCCCTGGCTCTTCATGTTCTAGTAATATCCGGGGTAACTTTTTTACCGGGAATGTTTAAGAATGATCCCCTATTCCCGGATATTTATACTGTTGATCTAATAAATGTGGCTGCCCCCATAGAAGAGCCTGTGCCGACACCACAACAGGAGACTGCACCGCCCAAGATTGAACCGGAACAAAAGATAGTAGAACCTAAGCAGCCAGAAAAAGCGGTTTCCATAGCCGAGAAAGAACCTGTTGTTGAACCTGAGGTTATCAAAGATCCAATATCAATTAAACCACTCAAGAAGAAAAAAATTCATAAAAATATAGCCAAAGAAACCGAGGCTCAACAGAAGGCGCTTGAAAGAATTCGTCAACAACGACTTCAGGAGGCCAGAGAAGCTGAAAGAAGAGCAGAGGAAGCAGCACGCATAGCTGCTGAAGAGGCTGCCAGACTTGCCGCCGATGAAGCGGTCGACCAACTCAGAGAAATGCTGCGAGAGACGACGGTCGCTAACAACACTCAAGAAAGCCAGTCTGCTCGACAGACCCAGGGAGGAAGTCGGCAGAGGAGTAAGAATGTTCTCGAAAGACAGTATTATGCATCGGTTTTCAATACTCTTCAACCCCATTGGAAGTTACCTGGACATAAAATGTGGGATCCTGATTTGAGTGCTATAGTAGTTGTTCACATTGCTTCAAGCGGTGATATCACAAGGAGATACTTTGAACATCGGTCAGGTGACAGGATATTTGATCAATTTGTACTCAAAGCGCTTGAACAAGGCGCACCACTCCCTGCAATACCTGCTGCACTCGGCAAACGCGAGCTGGAAATTGGTCTTAAATTTACAGTAGATTCGATACAATAAGTTTAGCTGGTAAATCCTATGAAGAAACTTTTATTTATCTATCTTTTTTGCATCAGTTGTTTTGCAGGCTCAATAACGACTTGCTTTGGGCAGGACAGAGTCTATCTAGAAATTGGCTCTACGGATGTCCGTAAAATTAATTTTGCTGTACCGTGGTTTCGTAGTCGACAGATCGGTTCCGAACCCCAAGAATTTGCGAAAAATCTCGCTGACACTCTTGCCAAGTCTCTCAAGTTTCACGGGGTCATCAATATTATTCCCACAAAGCTCTACAATGGCTCACAAACTACTGATTGGAAAAAGCTAGGTGCAGATTTTGCCATACTGGGAATCTATGAAAGCTCAGGTAACTCTCTCAAACTGGAATTACGTTTGTTTGAAGTTTCAAGCGACAGAATGATTCTTGGAAAATCCTATAGTGGTAAAATGGCTCAACAAAATGATATGTTGTTCCGCTTCTGTGACAGTGTCATTGAAGATCTCACCGGGTCAAATGGCCTTGCCAGTACTTCCATAGCCTTTGTTTCCCAGGGCAGGAATACCAATAAGCAGGAAGTTTTCATATCAGATATACTTGGTAATAACATTCGGCAGGTTACCAGGCACCGAAACCTGGTCGTTTCACCTCGGTTTGTTCCCGGTGGAAACTTCATGACCTACACCTCCTATCACTCTGGAAATCAAAACCTCTATATTACCGACCTCCGCCAAAGCAAGACCACTAGAGTTCTTTCCCGGCGTAGCGGCATGAACCTTGCCCCAGCTTGGTTTCCCGATGGTCAAAACATGCTTCTGACTCTATCCTACAAGGGCAACCCTGATCTCTACCTCCTGGACAAGAGAGGTAAAATCATAAAACAATTGACAAAGAATGGTGGGATTAACGTCTCGGCAACCATATCTCCCGACGGCGAAAAAGCAGTTTTTGTCTCAGACAGATCCGGCAGTCCTCAACTGTATCACATGGACCTTAAGTCAGGAAGGACCCAAAGATTTACCTATACAGGTACTGAAAATGCCGAACCCGACTGGCATCCGACTGAGAATTTGATAGTCTATTCAAGCCTGAGGAACGGAGTATATCAAATTTGTACCAAATCTCCCGACAGAACCGTTGATGCCAGGCAGCTAACCAGTGAACTGAGTCATCATGAATCACCGGCTTGGTCACCCGATGGCAATCAGATTATCTTCTCTAAACAAGACGGAAGAGAAAATACTATCTATGGCATGATGAAAGATGGTACATTTCAGCGACGAATCTTTTCATATCCAGGGAGCCAAACGTATCCTCGTTGGGCAGAATAAAATTCAATTATAAGAAAATATCATGAAAAAGAGAATATTTACCATAGTCGTTATTTTAGCCACTGCTCCTCTTCTGCTTCAATGTGCTTCGCAAAAAGAGGTGCAGTCACTGAATTACCAGCTGCGTGTCGTCAATAAAAAGCTGGAAGATATGAAACGGGAAACGGTCAGTGAAATGCAGCAGCGGCAGGCTGCTTCCGCCAGTGAAATAGATAGTCTTGAACAAGAGATCCTGGTTCTGCAGGGAAAAATAGATGAGCTTTCCCATTTCAACCGACAGCTAAGGGAACATAACAAGGAGTTGGACGTCAATTTTCAGCAGTACTCCGCTTCGCTCCAGGAAAGAATCCAGAAAGAGCGCGAAGAACTTGAAAAACGTGACCAACAGAAGAGTGCCAGACTTGTTGAGCTCGAACAGAAACTTCAGGAGCAGAAAAGAACACTTCAAGCAATCCAGGAGGCTCGCATTCGCGAGGCCAAACGTAAAGCTGAGCTCGCAGCCCAGGAAGCTGAAAAAGCCAGGAAAAGGGCAGAAGCATCTAATAAGGCTCTTGCCAGCAGAAGTGGCGGGGTAATAAACATAAAGGCAGATCAAAATAAAGTCATTGTCAACTCCGCCAACGCAGTTGCGGCCACATCAACTGCGAAGACCAAACCTGCTGCTACTAAGACAACCATTGCCTCTACCCCCAAAGATAGCCCTTCTTCGCTATACAGTTCCGCCGAGAAAGCATATGCCAACGGCAAATATGCCGAAGCCTATAAACTCTACCAGCAATTTACTTCAAGTGGCAAAAATGGTGATCAGTTGGTCAATGCTGAATTCATGCAGGGTGAGTGTCTGTACCAACAGGGAAAGTATGACCAGGCTATTTTACAGTATCAAAAGATCATATCAAATTATCCTAAACATAACCGTGCTGCCTCAGCGCTGCTGAAGCAGGGAATGTCATTCGAGCAGCTGTCCGACTTCGAAACAGCTAAAATCATATATAAGAAAATTAATACCTCATATTCTTCTTCAGCTGAGGCTGCAACTGCCAGGGAGCGTCAAGCAAAGTTAAATTAAGCTGAATCTGAAATGAAAATCAGATTGGATGAGCTGCTGCTAAAGAGAAAATTTGCCGGAAGTCTCAAGGAGGCTCAGGCACTGATTGGAGCTGGTGTTGTTTTTGTTGAACAGACTGTTTCTGATAAAGTCGGAAATCTTCATGACCAAAACGCCAATATTATTGTCAAGCGGAAGGGTCAATACGTCTCTCGGGGCGGCTTAAAGTTAGAAAAAGGTTTATCCTTTTTTGACATCCGGGTTAAAGACTGGACCTGTATAGATGTGGGCGCTAGCACCGGTGGATTCACTGATTGTCTGCTGCAACACGAGGCCAGGCGCATATATTCTGTTGACGTGGCCTACGGACTGCTCGACTGGAAACTACGTCAAGACCCAAGGGTTGTTGTTGTGGAAAGGTGCAATGCCCGCAATCTCACCCGAGAGCAAATTCCCGAGAAAGTCAATCTTGCTGTAGTCGATGCCTCATTTATTTCGCTTACAAAAATCCTCCCCCCTCTACTCGGTTTTTTTGAAGACAACATTCGCATACTTGCGCTCATCAAACCTCAGTTTGAGCTGCCGAAAAGCTGTGTAGAAGAAGGAGGGGTAGTACGGGAAAAGAGATTTCATGATAAGGCTGTTACGGAAATCTCGCAATTTTGTCTTCAGTTAGGACTTAATGTTGTAGGAACGGTTCAATCCCCTATCCTCGGACCTAAAGGAAACAAAGAGTTCCTGATCTATCTGCATTCGACATAATTCCAACCAGGTCGGATTATTCCTTTAATCGCTTAATTGTCTCAAGCGATTCTTTGGCGTCCTTGAGCAGTTCTTCGGGAAGCTCTTTACTGGCGATAGCCATGTCAAAGTTATTTTTGGCATGGTTGAGATTACCTTGATAGAGGTAATACTTGCCAAGATAGTATTTAGATTCAGGCGATGCTCCCTTGGCTGAACTCAGTCTGCCCAGTTCAAAATATACTCTTGACAGATCAGGCATATCGTACATGACACTTTTGTAGAGTTGTTCGGCCCTTTCTAAAAATCCCAGCTTAAAACTCACCTGCGCCAGACTAAACGCTGCATAGTTATCATTTCTGTCAAGATTATAGGCGGCGGTGAGTGTTTTATACGCCTGATCAGATTTACCACTTTCAAACTCGATCACACCTTTATCGACAAGAAAACCATTTGTTTCATCAACTGCCTCGATGACCTTTGTCAGCCTTTTCAAGCTTTGCTCAAAATTGTTCTCCTTTCTGTCAAGCTGGGCTAGACCGTATTCTGCCATGACTTGGTCAAGCTCATCAGCGCGAGGGCTGGATAGGACAGAGGCAAAATATTTCCTCTGGTAACGGGTGTCCCTTGTCTGGGACATAACACGATACTTAAAGCGGAGAAATTGAATATCGTTCCCCTCGTTAAGTTCTTTAAGCTCACCCCTATCGGAATCAATTAAGGACTGCACATAGTTTAAACGATATTCAGGATTTGGATGAGTAAGAAGATATTGCGGGATCATACCGCTCCTGTAGCGTGCAATACGGCGCATGGTTTGCAACATTTTCACCTGGCCTTCGGGATTTCTTCCCAATTTTATCATCCAATCATAAGCTAAAAGATCAGCCTCCTCTTCATCAAGCCTGCTGTAATGGAGACTGGCGCTTTGGCCGGCTGCCATACTACCCGCCATCAATGCCTGAGAACCAACACCACCACCCAAGGCAATGGCCGCAAGCATCAAACCCATGGTAGCTACAGATATCTGTTTACCCTTCTTTATTCTTGAGGAGATATGGCGCTTGGCGACATGGCCAATTTCATGAGCCAGGACTGAAACCAGTTCATTCTCACTTTCCATTTTTTCAATGAGGCCACTGTGAAAAAAGATAAGGCCTGAAGGCGCTGCAAAAGCGTTAAAATCATCGTTTTCAATGACATAAAAATGGTAGTCAAAAAATTGAATGCCAGCAGCACCTAAGACCTCAATACCTAGTTTCCGTAAGTATTGCTTAAGATCAGGCTCATCGAGAACGTCAAAGCTTTTTCTGATTGTATAAAGAAGCTTTTCACCAACCTGCCGTTCCTCTTTGATGGTGAAGGCTGCAACCTCGTATCCGGGCAATATGCAAAAGTGAGCTATTATATATGCAACAAGTATTGACTTGAGGATCCGTTTCATTTTTTTCTGAGCCAATGGAGAAGCCTCTCCATACCTTCCTCAATTGATATTTTAGGTAGATAGCCAAAATCCCTGGTTGCCCTTTCGTGAGAAAAGTAATGGGATTTACCTAGCTGTTGGGCTAAAAAGCGGGTCATCGCGGGTTCTTGCGATTTAAGAAAGATACCATGGAAAATTTCAAGAATTTGCCCTACTCCATAGGCAATATTTTCCGGTACCTTCTTCTTTACTAGTGGTATGTTCAACTGTCTGAATAAAGCATTAATCCACTCCCACAATTTCACCGGCCTCTCCTGCCCGATGAAGTATGCTTTGCCACTCGACTCAGCTGAACTCAATAAATTCTTTGCTGCAAGTATGTGCGCTGAGGCAACATTATCAATGTAGGAAATATCAACCAAGTTATGACCATCACCTACTACCTTGAGCTTCTTTTTTTTACCTCTATCAATAAGTCTGGGGATGAGATGGGGGTCAGCAGGACCCCAAACCAAATGGGGTCTGATGGCACATGTTTTCAGGTCATTCTGATCTACCTGTAATACATGTTGTTCGGCAATTGCCTTGGTACGTGCATAGTGGCAGAGAAAACGTTCGGGATAAGGCATTGCCTCATCACCTCTTTCTATATCCCTTCCTGCAAAAACTACAGAAGGTGTGGAGGTATGCACCAAGGCTGGAATACCATTGACCTGACATGCTTCAATTACATTGTCCGTACCTTGGACATTACTGGTATAAAATTCACATTTATCACCCCAGATTCCTGCAAGCGCTGCAACATGAAAAACAACATCAAAATTGCTAACTTTTTTAACTATATATTCTCTATCCGTTATATCACCTTTGATGCATTTTGCTCCCTGCTCCACCAACTTGGGATAATTGTTTCGACCAAGGACAAAACATTCAATCTTTTTATCGAGGAGTTGGTGCGCAATCGCTTCACCGACAAACCCCCCGCCGCCTGTTATTAAAACTTTATTCATTATTTCATCAGTTTTTTTTCGGCCCAAATCGCCAATTTTTCTCTAAATATTTTGGCGTTATGACGGATGTCTACAGGAAATTCGGGATGAAAGAGAAAGTAGTTTATGTCGCATGTCAAAGCTGAACGATGAGCGATTTTTTGGACTTCCAGTAAAATATCCACATCTGAACGTTTACAATTATTAAGTTTTTCCAATACTAAAACAGGTATTTGATAGCCTTCCTGCCCGGTAATGCCTACCAGAGCACTACGATAAATATCAGGGTGATTATTTACTATGGCTTCACATTGTATGCTAAATTTCGTTCCTCCAGAGGTGCGAACCCTATGGGCTTTACGACCACAGAACCAGAGCCGGCCTTTTTCATCAAGATAACCGGTATCTCCCATCCTATGCCAGAGTTGATTATTATAGGTCGTTTTAGCAAGTTCAGTTTCAAGAATATTGTTTTCATAGGATCTGGTGACCACATCTCCACATACCACGATTTCTCCAATTTCACCTGTACTTAAAAACATACTAGCCTCAATTTCCGGAATGGCAATATCGCAGATATTGATAATAGCTATACTGATTCCGGGCAGTGGTTTGCCAACACAGGTCCCCCATCCTTCCTGGGTTTTTTTCCAGGTATCAGTGACAATTTCTTTGCCTTCGATTGAGACAATGGGGAGACTTTCGGTTGCTCCATAGGGTGTATGAATTTCGGCATCATTGGGAAGTATTTTTTGTGTTCTTTCGATAAGTTCACCAGATACGGGGGCTCCGGCCATAAGAACTTTTTTAAGACTGGTAATGGTTATACCGTTCTCCTGGCAATAGTTGCTCACCACATTCCAAAGAGCAGGCGAGCCGAAAGAATAGGTAACATTATAATAACCAATCGTATCAACGAATTTTTTAGGATCTACTTCAGCAGGTTTGGTTGCATCCATATCAGGTATAATGGCACATGCACCAAGGGCAGTTGAAAACAGTGCAAAAAGTGGAAAAGCAGGTTGGTCGATATCCTTTGGCCGAATGCCATAATAATCATTAATATGATGCAGTTGGGCAGCAAAAATGGAATGTTCATAACGAACTCCTTTAGGCGGCCCAGTCGACCCTGTAGTAAATATTATTGCTGCCAGGTCATCTTTGAAGGGTTTATGAAGAGGATATTCACTGACATCAGCAAGAATGATTTTGGAAATATCTTTCCCAAAAATGCCAAAAGAATTACCGCAACAGAAGGTGTACTCAACACTTGCAAAATATTTTTTAAATATTCGCAAAAATAATTGCGCCTTAGGAATTCCGATGAAAAATTTTGGAGATACATCTGCAACACAGCGGAGCAAATTTTTATAACCCATACCGGGATCGATGAGAATAACGGGTGCACCAAGTTTGAATAGAGCAAAAGTAATGCAGATGAAGTCAGCTGAGGGCTTCACCATGAGCATCACTCTGTCACCTGCCGCTACGCCTTTTTCTGAAAGGTAATGAGCATAGTGATCAGATTTTTTTTCCAATTCACTGAAAGTATAGGTTGCCCCTGACGCAGCTTCAACAATCCCTGTCTCACCTCCCTGGCTTTTGGCAACACTGCGAAGGTGGCTGGCAATGTTTTCTGAAAGCATCGAGTTATTCGTCATGATCAACTAAGAATCTTTGTATGTTTTGGTCTACTTCAGAGAAACAATCTTCGAGAAGGTAATGGCCGCAATTGCTGTAATAATGGGATTCAGCCTCAGGAAAACGCCAGCACCACTCATCGAAAAATTCCTTGGTAAAACAAAAGTCATTTCCTCCCCAAAGAATAAGAAGAGGTTTCTGCAATTCTCTTATACGCAACAGACTCTCTTCTACTTCAACAAGCTTATCATAGGAGCGGTGTGTTTTATTCAGCGGTATGTCCTTGACGAATTCATGAATAGCTATTCTGTTTTTCCAAGAATTATAAGGCATTAAATAGTATTTCTTAGTGAGCACATTAAGCGGTTTAGTAACTGCCATAAAGGTTGCGGCCCTAGCAAAGCCATTTAAGCCACGAACGAGCAATTTCCCAATGAAGGGTATTCGACATACGGCAATTCGTTTTGGTAAGGCTTGTGATCGAAAAGCAGCTGTATTAAGAACAACAATTTTTTCTATGGTTTCAGGGTAACTACCGGCATATCCCATGCCAATGGCTCCACCCCAATCATGAAGAATAAGCGAGCATTTCTTAATGTCGAGCTTCTTCAGAAATGCAGTTAGATTACTAATATGACTCTCGAGAGTGTAAAGATAGTTTTGAGGTTTGTCAGAGAGCCCGCAACCAATATTATCTAAAGCTATAACTCTATATTGAGAACGTAATGATAAAATTATCTTCCTATAAAAAAAAGACCAGGTGGGATTGCCATGGACAAGCACGAGCGTTGGCCCCTCTCCCTCATCTATATAGTGAAAACGATGTGAGTCAATCTCAACGAAGTTTGATGTGAAGTTATATTCGGGATGCACAGTTATTGTTATAAAAATTAATGAATAATTGGTCAGTTAAGATATGAAATTTTGTAGAGGAAGAATAAACTACTCGACACGGCTGTCAATCCATTTTTGTCCCAACTAGAGTGGTATGAAAATAATACCAATATGGTCCTAAACAAACAATTCCTTTAATTATGTGTAAAAAAAACATTGCTTTTCATTTGTGCCTATGCTAATTCCCTAGGTAACGTGTGAAAAGTCCACATAAAAATCATTCTTTTCTGTGGTACAGGTTCATATGGTGACACGCAATGTACGCCATTAAGAGGAGAAGCACACGTGTTCGTTACCCGATCACAGAAGATACGGGGTGTTATAATCAGGTTCCCTAAGGAACTGAGTACAAAAGGAGTAGCAAAAATGGCAGAAGGAACAGTTAAGTGGTTTAATGATTCTAAAGGTTTTGGCTTTATCGAGCAGGATGGAGGACAGGATGTATTTGTGCACTATTCCGCTATTCAAGCGGAAGGTTTCAAATCTCTCGATGAGGGTGCTCGTGTAAGCTTTGAGATTGTAGATGGTCCCAAAGGTCCTGCTGCTGAGAATGTCGTAAAACTTTAATACGATAATTAAACCAGATAAAGAGGGATTAACCGCGTTCTCCCGTGGTTAATCCCTCTTTTTTTTTCAGAATTTACGAATAAATTCAATCAATGTACGCACCCCTATTCCGGATGGTCCACCATTTGGAATATATGTTTTTTCGGTAAAATTCCAGGCTGTACCAGCAATATCTATATGTGCCCAGGGAGTTTCACCAACAAATTCATGAAGATATTCAGCAGCAGTGATTGCTCCGGCTGGCCGGCCTCCGGTATTCTTGATATCGGCTACTTTTGAGTCTAACTGCTTTCGATAATCAGGTCCCAAAGGAAGTCGCCATAGAGGTTCACCACATCTAAATCCCGCATCTATCAGCTTTTCTGTGTATTTGTCATTATTTGAGAAAACTCCGCTATGGTGGTGACCTAAACCTATGATAACAGCACCTGTTAACGTAGCAAGATCAATTACAAAATCAGGTGAATAGGTCTCTATTCCATAGGCAAGAGCGTCGGCAAGAATTAACCTTCCCTCGGCATCGGTGTTAATTATTTCTGCGGTAATCTTTCCATAATGTTCGATAATATCGCCAGGTTTAAGGGCGGCGCTACCGGACATGTTGTCGGTCGCTGGTACTATTGCTGTTACATTAAACTGTGGTTTTTCTTCAGCCACTGCATTCATTGCCGCAAGAACGGCTGCTCCCCCGCACATATCATATTTCATGTCTTCCATGCCGGCAGCCGGCTTTATACTTATTCCTCCTGAATCGAAGGTAAGTCCCTTGCCGACCAACAGTAACGTCTTGGCTTTCCTGTTTACGCTCTTGTATTCCAAAATAACAAGTTTGGGTGGAGTTTCCGAACCGCTGTTTACCGCGAGAAGCCCGCCCATACCCATCTTTTTCAGTTGAGCTTTTTCAAACACCGTGCATTTTAAAGCGGATTTTTTGGCAAGGCTTTTTGCATATTCCGCAAAGCTTTCAGGAGTCCACTTATTACCAGGTTCGTTCGCCATGTTACGGGCCTCGCAAGTGGAAAAGGCTGCTAATTTAGCTTGACTTACAACCTTTCTTAATTTCTGTATGTTTTTCTGATGGATATACTTCAACTCACTAATACCCTTGTTTTTCCCTTTATCTGCATCTTTTTCTTTTTTATATTTGCTAAATTTGTAGTCACCCAGAAAAATTCCCTCGGTAAGACAATATATCGATTCCTGGAAGGTATTTTCTGAAGCAATTTCAGGAGGTATAATACATACTTTTGAGGCTTTAACTTTTTTACAGAGAGTGGCTATATTCCCTCCAACCTTTCTCATTCTTTCACGAAGCTCGTTAGCTGAAATTCTTTTATGAATATGCCCTACCCCGACATAGCCCACACGCCGAAAATTCTTCAGTGTTTTTTCGTTATCATAATCAACCAAAAGGTCATCATCTTTAGCTAGGAAATCGCCTAATTCACATGCTTTGACTATCGTTGGCCGATGCTCTTTCTTCTTAATGTTTGCTATGTCTTTACGTTTTTGATCAATGCAATAGATGAGCAAATCCGCGGAATATTTTTCACCTATAGACGAGCTTACAATTATCTTCATTCTGTCTTCTCACTCCTTTCAAATTTTCCTGTTCAATTAGAGGCTATAACTTTTATCTGTTTTAGCATGATATGATAATATCTTTTAGTGGTTTGTCTTATTGTATTTCATGGAACAATCCTCTTCTCATTCAATCACCCTATGACTTAGGGGGCATTAGCGCTACCTTTTCTATTCATCCCTCGAATAGTTTTATGTTAGAAGATAATTTATGGGCAATGAGTTGAAATGATGATTAATACATGCTGATAGTGTACAATTCTTCCGTATTTAAAATTCTGTTCCACAAGAAATAACGACTCATTGTATTGGCTAAGAAGTTTGCATTCATTCAATTTGTAAGTGTCTAACAGGAGACCTTGTCGTGCTGAGTACCCTCGTTACTGCAGTCAGTCTTGCCATTGTTGTTTCGGCCTTTTGTTCGGTTTGTGAAGCTGCTTTGTATTCAATTACCTCCAGTCAAGTGGAATTACTAAAAAAAACAGGCCATTCTTCCGGGTCACTGTTGAAGAATCTGCGTGACGATATAGATGAGCCCATAACCGCCATACTTACCTTGAATACAGTTGCCAACACCGTTGGTGCCGCCGTGGCCGGTGCATGTGTCGCTAAACTCTATGGTGACCAGAATGTTATCTGGTTTTCAGCAGTGTTTACTCTCTCAATCCTCATTTTTTCTGAGATAATACCTAAAACTATTGGGGTAGGATTCAGTTTCAGGATTGCTCCCTTCATTGCCTTGCCGCTGCACTGGATGATCATTATTCTCAAGCCGATCATTTGGATGTGCCGATCGATTACCCGCTTAATACCTCAGCAGACCAGCAAGGAAAATATCTCTGCCGAAGAGCTGCAAACTATTGCCTATATGTCACTTAAATCAGGAGAAATTGAAGCTGACCAGGAAAGGGTTATTAACAATGTTCTTGTGCTTCAATCCAAAATGGTTCGTCAAGTGATGACACCGCGGACTGTTACTTTTTCTCTTGATGAGCATCTTACTGTAGCCGATGCCATGGAACAGCTGCAAAGATTGAGCAGCCACAGCAGAGTACCGGTATATGATGAAGAACCTAACAATGTTACTGGTATAATCATGAGGAAGGACGTGCTCCTGGCGGCTGCCAAGCAACACTTTGATCAACGGTTATCTTCCTTGAAACGAGCCGTCCATTTCGTGCCTGAAACAGCACCGTTGAATAGAATACTCATTGAATTTTTTAACCGCAGACAACACCTTTTCGTGGTTGTTGATGAATACGGTTCTATGACAGGAATAATTTCAATGGAGGATATCCTTGAAGAAATTGTTGGACGAGAAATCATTGACGAGTCGGATAGAGCCCTGGATATGCGTGAACTCGCTAGAAAACAAACATTGGAATCAATGAAAAAAAATCTCAAGAGAAAATAGATCATTATCTCTTGGAAAATGAATTCGTCTTAATTTATGGGACTCAACTCAATTGTTAGCTCAATCTGCTCAGAATCCCTTAAAACTGTTACTGTGACCATATCACCTATTTTATGTTTCTCCAGAACATTTTGAATATCCTCAAGATTTTCAATATTTCTATCCTTTATCTTTTGAATGATATCACCAAGTATTATGTCTCCACCATACTGTTGTGTGGGACGAAGACCTGCTTTATAGGCCCCGCTGTCACGTTGAACTTCCAGCACTATCATACCCTCAACCCCTAATCTTCGGGAAATGCGGCTATCTGCCAGGGTTACGCCTAAGCCGGGCTTGAGGAGCTTGCCATCCTGAATAAGCAAAGGGATAACTCGATTAACTTCGGTTACTGGAACAGCGAAACCAATACCAGCATAAGAGCCTGATGGGCTGTATATTGCTGTATTTATTCCGATAAGTCTGCCTGCACTGTCAAGGAGCGGACCGCCGGAGTTGCCAGGATTGATGGCGGCATCAGTTTGGATAACCCCTTGGATCACCCTTCCGGTAATAGCATTTATTTCACGATCAAGTGCTGAAATTATCCCTGATGTCATGGTTTGATCAAGTCCGAAAGGGTTGCCTATGGCGAAAACCTTTTGACCCACCTGAAGTGTATCTGACTCACCAATTGCTATTGGTTGCAACAATCTCTGGGGTGCTTTGATCTGCAATACAGCCAGATCCTTATCAGGAGCCACACCAACCAGTGAGGCGTCCCACTTAGACTGATCAGCCATGGTCACTTCAATAGAGTTGGCATCACTGATTACATGAAAATTGGTGACAATTCTCCCGTTGTTGTCCCAAACTATTCCTGAACCTGTCCCTTGAGGAATTTCAACAGCATTCAAAGAAAATAGATTTCTACGCACAGCTTTGCTGGTTATAAAAACAACAGAATTAGAGGTCGTCCTGAAAATATCTATGGTATTTTTCTCATCTTCAGCCAAATCACCACGTGCCGTGACAACACGCGGCTCGACATTTTTGATGGGCTTTCTACCAAATGGGTTAAACAGTAGGATCATACCAAGGACAATTACCACAAGAAGTGCCAGAGGAGATACCTTGCCTGTGTGCGAAGTTTTTTTCATACCAGATTACCTAAAATGTTTTCACCTAAAGCCCCAAAAAGAGTTTGGCTACCCAGAAATAAACGAATACACCAATAATATCTATTGAAGTTGTGACAAAGGGACCGGTGGCAATGGCGGCGTCGATATCGAAACGTTTGAGAATAAGAGGAATGAATGCTCCAACAGTAGCGGACATGAGCATACACACAAATATGGAAACACCAACTACGAGCCCAAGAAGCGGTGGTTCAGCGTGGGTGAAATAGGTGATTATTCCAAGAAACAGCCCATACATGATGCCTAAAATCAATCCGACGCGCATTTCCTTGAATATAACCTTTATGAACTCATTCATGTTTATTCTTCCGGTCGCAATACCGCGGACGATAATGGTAGATGATTGAGTTGCTATATTACCCCCCATTCCCATAACAATCGGGATAAAAGATGCCAGCGCCAAAACTTTGGTAAGCTCCTCTTTGAAGCCTCCGATAATTATCATTGCCATGATACCACCAAGCCAGGAGGCAAAGAGCCAAGGAGCCCTGAGTAGAGCATTCTCCCTGGTCGATTTTAATAATATTTCTCTATCCTTACCAGCACCTGCCATTTGCAGGAAATCTTCGGTGGCTTCTTCACGGATTACATCAATAATGTCATCTACGGTGACAATACCGACGAGACTATAACTGGAATCAACGACCGGAACAGCAAGAAAGTCATACTGGGAAACAACATGAGCCACCTCCTCCTGGTCAGTATCTGTAGTCACCGAAACAACCCGGTCATTCATAATATTTTTTAATTGTCTTTGAGGAGGATTCATCAGCAATTCACGCAACGAAACAACTCCTGAGAGTTTATTCTCACCATGGGTAATGTAGAGATAAAAAACCATCTCTTTTTCTTCACTGCGCTTTTGGACAAGCGATATGGCATCACCAACACTTAAATCTTCATCTAGACTCATGAAATCAGTAGACATTAGACCGCCGGCGGATTGTGGATGGTACTGCATAAGTTCATCCATCTCTTCCCGATCTTTCTTCTCCATGTGTCGGCGTATTTCATCGGCCATCTCCTCGGATATTGCTTCGAGAAGGTCAACTGCGTCATCAGAGGCCATGTTTGTTACGATGTCAGCCATATATTGGGCGGAGAGATCTTCAACAAGATCAATCATTATAGACTGATCAAGTTCGCTGAGTACATCGCCGATAATATCAGTTTGAGCAACAACACTAAAAATATTTTTTCTTTCTACTTCACCGAGATGTCTGAATATCCACGCGATATCAGCAGGGTGTGTTTTTTTGACAAGCTTCTTAAGGTGTTCAGAGGCATTACGTCGGTGTAGACGGCGGACCATATCGAGGAGTACAGCTCCCTCATTGCCTATGAGTTCTTTTTTTGATTTATCTTCTGCAGTCATAATATTTCTGCCTTGATATGAATATCTCACAATGTTAAATGACTCAGCTGGAGCAGTCGTACGGCTGCTAATACTACACCCTTTACAGTTGCAAGGTCAAACTGAAATGCTCAACTCTCCCTTTAACCCGCAATCTTGATGGATATCTATAGCAATGAAGAATACAAATCGCGAAACCGCTCGTGAGCTTGAAACACTTTTTAATAAAGCCATTGAGTTGCATCACAATGATCAACTCGTTGATGCCTGTCTATGCTACCAGCAGATTCTCGAGGTAATGCCTGGATCATCTCTGGTCAACTATAATCTAGGCCTGGCTCTCTTTGAATTAGGTAATTTCAACGAATCTCTGCAGTGCTATTCAGAAGCTCTACGACAAGCGCCTGAAGAACAAGACCTTCTCTATAACTATGCTCTATGTTGTCAAAAACTCACCAAATATGATAAAGCGATTCGCACCTATACAAAACTGCTCTCGGTAAGTCCAGCTGATGTTGATGCCCTTTATAATCTGGCCTGCTGTTATATGGATTCTGGAAAAGAAGAACAGGCTCAGAAAAAATTTCTGGAAGTCCTTAAAATCAACCCTGAACATATCCCGTCTTTAAACAATCTTGGCTGTC
>JASJDT010000053.1 GCA_030065655.1 Desulfocapsaceae bacterium
TGGAAAACCAAGCCTAAATCCGATGACCAGCCAGCATCCTTGATGCTGCGGTGAACACCACCAGGTACGATATCACCAAACGATAATGTTATGCCACTTTTGCGTCTCATAATGACCATTAATCGAAAGACGAAATGAGCAAAAATACTCAATTTTGAAAGGAATGGCCAGAAAAAAAACTATATTATGGAATTTTGCCAGCTCAAAGGAGATGAAATACGGGTTTACCACTTAGGTGTTGTCAGTAATGCACGACAGGAGAAAGTAAGCGTCAAAGTTTTTATGACAATCTTTCCGAACGTACCTTAATTATCAATGTTGAGTGGATGAGCATTCAGTATCAAACGATTATGGTAAGTATTGAGTGTGTCTCTTCAAGCTTTGTTAAACTTTCTTGGGTAATGGAAAGAGAATGTTTTTCTATGAATACAGCCCTTATGTCCTTAAAATGACCCCCCGCTGAGGTAAATTCTTTTTACCGATCAGGTGGTGGATAAGAAGTACAATAACAAGTTGCTACTCTTAAAATTAGTTTTCAGCTGCCTCCCAGGCCAAATATCATTAGAATAACTCCAGAGATATCATGAGGCTGAGCAAAACTGTTCGTCATGAAACCAAAAATAGCAAACAGAAATATTGTAGTTTTTTTGTTTACTACTCTTTGCTCTAGCTTACAATAACTGTTGGTCTACCTTAATTATTCTTTTCGCTGAAAGACTTATTCTTGGCTATCAAAGTTTGCATCAATCCGTCAAAATTCTGCTGACGCAATATAGATTTAAACTCGGCACGATAATTTCGGATCAGGCTCACTCCTTCAATATTGATATCATAAACCATCCAATTACCGTCTTCCTTCGCCATTATATAGTGTACGGGATAATCCGAACCGTTGTTTTCGATGAGTGTTGAAACCTGAGCTCGGCCATTCCTTACTCGCTCGCCAATATACTCTACGCTATTGCCGGAATAATTTTCGAGCTGGCCAATATAATTATTTTCCAGCAATTTTGTCATCTGAGCAATAAAGTCCTGTCTTTCCTGATCAGTAATTTCCTCCCACGTTGGACCAAGCACTAATTTTGACATTTCACTGAAGTCAAAACGAGTAGCTACGGTTGTCATGATCAATTCTCTGCGCTCTTTTTTCTTCGAGTCTCCTGCCAAATTGGGATCTTTGACGATATTTATAAGTTTTTCCAACGTTGGTTTGAGTTGGTCTGTGGGGCCACCCTTAGTAGCGTATGCTGGAAGAGCTACAATTACAGTTAAAAATGCAATCATCACTATAGCGGCGTTTGTAAATTTTCGTAGCTCAAAGCTCATATCTGTTAATAATGGTGCAATCATGGTCTCAGTGTTTCCTCTACCGTTCTGTTGATAGCATTCTGTTCATTTCCATTGCTTCTGGCACGTTCCACCATGTTTCTCCGAAAATCATAAAAAGATTGCCGTGCTGAAACATAAGGGTCAAGCGAAAACTTTTTAATCTCTTCATATACTCCTGGTCGAAGTGAGAGAGTGTTAATAGTTCTCGTTCCAGAATATACTACTCTTTCACCAGTTGTCATGTTTATGTAGGTTGACGGACTTGCCAAAACATCGCCTGCGTAGCCAAAGGTAGAGCGAATATGACTAGGGCCTAAGACTGGCCAGAGTATATATATACCCTCTCCAAAACCATAATAACCCAAGGTTTGACCAAAATCAGCCATCCTTGGCCGCAGATTGTATTCAGATGCAGCAGTGTCGGCAAAACCTAAAACCCCGGCTGTAGAGTTGATGAGAAAGCGTGAAAAAGATATGCCGGCATCCTCGAATCGGCCCTGCAACAGATTATTGATAATACGTATTGGTGCCTTAATATTATTGAAAAAATTTCCAAAACACTCACGAAACTCAACGGGTATAACATATGAATAACCGGTTTTTGCCGGCTTAAGCACATAGAAATATAGCTTGTCATTAAATTCAAAAAAAACTCTATTCATGGGCTCCAACGGATCATGAATGGTCGGTTTCCCTACTTCAGTATCTTCATAATCAGCAAACTCATCTGCAAGAAGATCGGGATACGTTGTTTCATAATCCGCTGCCATAATTACTGCTGGGGATACCAGACAGAAAAGGCAAAGGACCATCAGCAGTCGCTGTCTCATGTTTATCTCCAAAGCCGGAGCAGCACCACAAAGAATATACATAATTTGGCACTGCCAAAGGCAAAATTCCTCATTAACGATTCGATATTTCCGGTGGATTCGATATCAACGATCATATCTCTTCAACAGCGTCTCCTCCACCTCTCCGAAATTGATCAAAATATACTTATCGCCAGTCACACTCTAAGGTTTAACACTAACAAAGAAAGCCTCAGAATTCTGCAAACCATTATATATCTCCATGGCCTCTTGTACATCCTGGGCAATCAGAAAAAATCTGTCACTTTTCAGATCATCTCACCTGCTACCTGTACAACCGTCCAATTCTTCCGCACGCCCGGTTTTTTATGACAATTAATGGTGTGGAATTCAGCACACAATTAAGTTTGGATCCTCTTAGAAAGCTAGTGGAATCTTTTGTAATACCGTATTTTAAATAATCTCTATTTGCCTTCGAATTCCTTTTACCCAAAGTTCAAAATACATGACCGAATTTATCTTCCCAGCCTCCTTTAAAACTTTCGGGACAGATCCTTGCTTTATAGTATATGTTAGGACTAAAGCCACATTAAAAAGGTTCTTGGCGCCGAAAGTGCTGAGATGATTACTTGTCAATCTCAAGAAAATAGTTGCCGAGAGAGTTGTGAAGAAAACGACTGCAATATGCCCAGCACCACCATAAAAACTTGCTAAGAGTTATTCTCGCAATCGTAGCTATCCCTTGAAAATACCCGTCACCAATGTAAGTTAGAAATATCCATCCTGAAAATATCCAAGGAGATGAACAGACTCTAAAATTCAAAATTTCTAACAGGTTTTCTCTGCGTACAAACTCACATATGTATCAGCACAAAGCCATGATATAATTATAGATAAATCAAAAAAAATCATAACAATTAATAGTCGCTGTTATATGGGCATAACAACATATAGGTTCTACATACAAGTGTCAATATAGATATCTTCATTTTTTTTGCAATTAATGCATTTCGGTAAAAATGTCTATTTGCGCCTAGGATCAAAGACATCCCGCAAAGCTTCACCGATGAAGATTAAAAGAATTAACATACCCACCAGGACGACAAAACTGGAAAGCGACAACCACCAAGCATCAATATTGGCTTTTCCTTGGGCCAACAACTCTCCTAAGCTCGGCGTTGAAGGAGGAACTCCCAGGCCGAGAAAATCAAGACTGGTAAGCGCTAGAATAGCTGCTGACATACGAAATGGGAGGAAGGTAATAACCGGAGTCATAGCATTGGGTAAGAGATGACGCCTCATTATGGTCAAATTATTCACCCCAAGCGCCCTTGCGGCAGTTACATATTCCAGGTTCCTGCCCTTGAAAAATTCAGCTCTCACATAATCGGATAACCCCATCCAGCTAAACAGAGAAAGCAGAATCAGTAGCAACAGCAAACTGGGAGAAAAAATCGAGGAGAAAATTATAAGGAGATACAGCTCCGGCATGGAGCTCCAGATTTCAATAAATCGTTGAGCAAAAAGATCTGTTCTGCCACCAACATATCCCTGAATTGCACCAGCAATGATACCAACAGTTGTTCCAATAAATGTGAGACTGAGTCCGAAGAGCACACTTAGCCTGAAACCATAAATCAAACGTGCAAGTACGTCTCTGCCCCGATCATCCGTACCTAGAAAATTGGCTCCACTCGGCGGTGCTGGAACAGGTCCTTCTATACCCATGTTTATTGTGTCATAGCTGTATCTATTCGGGGGAAAAAGCATAAAGTCGCCAGGGGAGTCCAGCAGTTCATGCATATATGGATCCAGATAATCCGCTTCTGTGGCAAAATCACCGCCGAAATCAGTTTCTGGGTAGGAGAAAAGGATAGGAAAATAATATTTTCCGTCATGGCGCAAAAGAAAAGGTTTGTCATTGCTAATGCACTCGGCAAAAAGACTTAGAGTAAAAAGAAACGTAAAGAGAATAAGACTGTAGTATCCCCTCCTATGCTGGTAAAACCGTCGCCATCTTCTCCTGTAAAGAGGTACCCCCATTGGTGTTGTAGGCTCGGCTCCTTCCATTGCTTTTAGTCCAATTTCTCAAAACCTATACGAGGATCAACAACGACATAACTGATATCGGAGAGAAGACGAGCTACCAAACCAAGAATAGTGAAGAAATAGAGAGTACCTAAAACTATAGGATAGTCCCTACTTAACACCGCCTCATAGGCGAGCAAGCCCATACCATCGAGTGAAAAAATTGTCTCAATTAAAAGACTACCGGTAAAAAAAGCGGCCAGAAAATATCCAGGAAACCCTGTAATAATAGGTATTATGGCATTTCTAAATATGTGCTTGTATAGCACCTTTTTTTCTGATAAGCCCTTTGCTTTTGCCGTTAGTACGTATTGTTTGCCGATTTCCTCAAGAAAGGAGTTTTTAGTAAGCATGGTCATTACCGCCAGACTGCCAACAGCACTGGAAATAATCGGCAATACCATGTGCCAAAGATAATCAAGAATTTTCATACCAAAAGACAGCTCTCCCCAATTATCCGAGACAATGCCGCGCAGTGGAAATATATTCCAGAAACTGCCTCCACCAAAAAATACGAGCAGCGCTATACCTAGAACAAACCCTGGAATAGCGTATCCAACTAAAATTACCGAGCTGCTGAATATATCGAAGGTGGAGCCATGTCTAACTGCCTTGGCAATACCCAGAGGTATGCACACCCCGTAAACAATCAAAAAACTCCACAAACCAAGAGACATGGAAACCGGTAGCTTGGAGATCACCAGTTCAGCCACCGATCTTTGATAGTAGTAGGAAGATCCGAAATCGAAAACGAAGTAGCGCTGCATCATGTTGACAAACCTTTCAAGCGGAGGTTTATCAAAACCGTAAAATTCATTGAGCTTTTCAATACGTTCAGCGTTCAATCCTGAAGCTGCACGATATAACGGTGAACCTCCCCTGCCCACCTCACCGCCGCCTTCACCGACGCCCTCCATTTCGGCAATGAGCTTCTCAACGGGACCACCAGGTACAAACTGAGTGACGGTAAAAGTAATCACCATTACACCCAGAAGAGTTGGGACCATTAAGAGTATTCGTTTACATATATATATCAGCATGCTGACTCAGAGATGAATGTGCGGTGCTCTCCAAAAAACAACCGCTCAATGCGTCCTACAATAATGGATCTATTATTGAATTACTACGATTTTAGTTGTGTCTGGAGATGACTGGTCGACCATAAAAAACTATTGTGACAGCCGCTCAAGAGCATTATGCTTGTTTTTTCTGCTCAATTTAGTATCTGTGCTTTGCAGGAGATTCAATCTATAACCGATGCTTCGCCCCGGTCGGTTGTCAGAAAATAATCAGATGCCGGAATAGATATTTTAATTAAGGAGTGCCGATTCATATTCATCTATCCCTTTATCTATTTTATCTCAGAAAATTATGAGCACTGGTTAACGTATGACAATGATCAATTCTGTAAATGACCTCCGCTTCCTTGTTGAAAAAGCAAGGCAGAAGGATGCCGTGGCCCTGGACACAGAATTCGTTTGGAATCGTACCTATTACCCACGTCTAGGACTCATTCAACTGGCTCTCTCCGATGAAGATTGCTATCTGATAGATCCTCTTATCATCAAGGATCTCTCTCCATTTGGGGAACTTTTGGCCGACCAAAGAACGATCAAAATACTCCACGATGCCCCTCAGGATTTGGCCATACTTTATAAAGCCACTGGTCAGATTCCTAAGAATATTTTTGACACCCGTCTAGCAGCTGGCTTCGCCTGTCTGTCTGCATCGCTTTCTCTGGGCAACCTTATCGAAGAATTGCTGGATATCAAGCTCGAAAAAAACGCCACCCGGTCGAACTGGCTCAAGCGCCCTCTTGATAAGGAACAAATCAGTTATGCTCTTGACGATGTCCGTTATTTACGAGCTGCCCGAATTATTCTCATTAATAGAATTATTGGCCCCGAGATCAAAGCCTGGCTGCAGGAAGAACTTGACCTGCTCAACAGTCCGCACAATTATAATGGCTTAACTGAAAATAATCGTTACCGAAAAATTCGTGGAGCCAAAGGACTGGATCGCATTGGTCTGGCCGTATTGCGGGAGCTGGTCATTCGTCGCGAACGCATAGCCCGCAAGATCAATCGCCCTCGAGGTCATGTGGTCAAAGATAGCAGTCTCATTGAAATAAGCAAAACCCGCCCACTCCATCTCGACCAGCTCTATGCCACCACTTCTTTACCAGCCTCGGTAATTGATCGTTGGGGCTCACAATTTGTTGCTGCAGTCCATGCTGGTCTTGCCTGCCCGGAGAACAACTTACCTGAACTTGAAAGACCGGTTCGAATGAACAAAAAGAATGCGCATATGCTCGAATGCTTACAAGAGTTCATTCAGCTTAAAAGCAGAGTTCAGGGAATAGATCCGGCTCTCATCGGGAATAATGATGAATTGAAAAAACTGGTCAAAATCCTCAGCAAATCAGGCAAAACAGAAATGGTGAGGCAGATGGATGGTTGGCGGAACAGTTTTCTCAATGATTTTTTCCGCTTTGCAACCTGAGAAGCTGGTAAACAACAGTTACCAGAGACCTTCAATCCTCTAGTTATGCTTCAGCCATGAACACCTTCGAAAAGATTTTTTCCGTTTTCTCCGTTGTTTTTGCCATAACTCTCATCACCATCTTTTCAGTATATCCGGAAACACGACAGATGAAACTGCTTCTGCCGTTAAGCCTTCTGGGGGTCAGCATAAATATAGGCCTAATGTTTGTGGTTCTGCGCGATATATTCTTTCGATCCTTCGCCAATCCAATGAGTAAATATATATGGATTGCGGTAATCCTGTTCTTTTGGCCTGCGGTAATTTATTATTTGCCCAAACATGGCTTCAAGCCAAGAAATGAGTAGTAATACTCTTTAGTTACTAACAATTCAAAACCAATGTTCTCAATTAAGGATTATTATGGCGGATAACGAGCTAAACCCCATTCAGCTTCCCTGCCCGGCTGGCCAGTTTGTTCCCCATGAACCACCCATGCTACTCATCGACAAGCTCCTCAGCCGAGACGGGAAAATGACCACCGCCTCTGCCATTATCGAATCCGATAGCATATACAAAGACCCACAGCACGGTATTCTTCCAGAATATTTCATTGAGATTATCGCCCAGACCATGGCCGCCGCCAACGGTTTCGATGCATACCTTAATCTAGCACCGGTTAAGAACGGCTTCATAACTGAGGTATCTTCCTTCAGCCTTTGCGAAAATAAAGTCAATTACCTTGAATTTGTAATAACAGTTGAAGAAGTAATGGCTCTTGGCTCCATGAAGTTAATGAAAGGCGAGGTATTTGCAGCGAGTATCTCGCTTGCCGTCGCCGAACTCAAAATCTACGAGGATGATAGTTAGAGTAAAAATGCCCATCATAACGATTGACTAGCAATTACCTCTGAAAATAATACAATCCAGATGATATCCTTTCGGAACAATCATGCGAATTAAACTATGCCTTCATTAATTGAACAAAACATTTTGTCCTGCATCACCAAAACAAGAATGGAAACCGGTGCTGAAGGCGGTCTGAAAATCACGGCATCCTGTATTTTCCCTGGATCATTTACCGGCTTCCAGGGGCACTTCCCGGACCAATCGGTTCTTCCGGCGATCATTCAACTGGCGGTTGTACGCCGTCTCACCGAGCAAGCTGTCCAGTTTCCCCTCACGTCCATCCAATATACACGAACGAAGTTCAAAGCCATGGTGGCCCCGGAAGAGGAGTTGGTTGTTACTATCAATCTGGATGTAGACGAAAAAAAAGTTACTGGAAAATTTAAAATTACCAAGGATGCAAATAAGCAGGTTGCGGGTGGCAATTTTGTGTTTAAAAAACAAAGTGTAGACCCTTCAACATACTGACCTTGCAGTATTCCCGCATGACCGAGACTATAGAGCAAGACAATAATTTTCTGCACTCGCCGCTGCTGTCCCCCGACAATGCTGTTTTCACAGGCAGCAAATATACCTGGACAATTCGAAACTTTCCTTGAATGCTTTTTGTTTAATTTCGCCGCTGGTTAAATCAGATGTGGATATCTAAACCATGAAAGTCAAAAAACCTGCCCTATCTGGATGCTATCTTTTCTCGTGAGGTTATCTTCATCCCTTGACATCTTCCCAGAATAGAGGTATTTTTGAGAGTTTATAGTAACAGATTGATCAAATGTTTGCCTTTTTACCCGGGAATACTAAGGTGATAGGTAATATTTTGTCCAATATATTCAACTATTTAGTAGGAACACGGTACTTCTCATCAGAAGCTTAAGATAAGATTATGTTTGAAAACCTGACTGAACGGCTAGAAGGTGTTTTTAAAAAACTTCGCGGCCACGGCATACTTTCCGAGGACAACATCCAGGAGGCAATGCGTGAAGTACGCCTCGCCCTTCTCGAAGCGGATGTTAACTATAAAGTTGCCAGGGAATTTGTCGATTCGGTAACGGAAAAAGCCATTGGCAGAGAGGTCTCTTCCAAACTTTCCCCTGGCCAGCAGGTTATCAAGATAGTACATGAAGAACTTGTCGAACTCCTTGGTGGCAGTACCGAACAGATTCGTCTGGACGGTAAACAACCGGTCATAATCATGATGGCTGGGTTGCAAGGTTCCGGTAAAACGACAACATCCGGTAAACTCGCCAAACTTCTCAAGGATAAGGGCCGTACCCCCTATCTCGTGCCCGCCGACGTCTATCGACCAGCAGCTATTGAACAGTTGCAGATTCTGGGCGAACGCCTGGATATTCCTGTCCATCCATCAACCACGGAGATGAAACCGACGGTTATCTGCAACCAGGCGGTAACCACCGCTAAGAATCAGGGCTATGATACCCTGATTATCGATACAGCCGGCCGTCTCCATGTAGACCAGGAAATGATGGCAGAGCTCAAAGAAGTCCGGACGGCAATTGAACCCTCGGAGATACTGTTCGTTGCCGACTCCATGACCGGTCAAGATGCTGTAAGTGTTGCCGACCAGTTCAACCAGGACCTGGAAATCTCCGGTGTGGTTCTTACCAAAATGGAAGGTGATGCTCGGGGAGGTGCAGCGCTTTCCATTAAAAATGTTACTGGCAAACCAATCAAATTTGTCGGTATAGGTGAGGGTCTTGATGCCATAGAGATTTTTCACCCCGATAGAGTGGCTTCACGAATTCTGGGCATGGGTGATATGCTCACCCTCATCGAAAAAGCGGAATCGGTAGTCGATAAGAAAAAGGCCGAAAAACTTTCTCAGAAACTCAAAAAAAGCCAGTTTTCACTGGAAGATTTTCTTGATCAAATTCAGCAGATCAAAAAGATGGGCTCACTCGAGCAAATAATGGGCATGATTCCAGGCATCAATAAGATGAAGCAGCAACTCAAAGATGCCCCTCAGCCGAATGAAAAAGAACTCGGTAAAACCGAGGCCATTATTCGTTCCATGACAGCCCAGGAACGCCGTGATCACCGGATTATAAACGGTAGCAGGCGTCAACGGATTGCCAACGGATCCGGTACCACTGTTGCCGATGTCAATAAGGTTCTCAAAAGTTATTCTGCCATGCTGAAAATGATGAAAAAAATGCGTGGGAAGCCTGGTAAGGCTCTGGGGAAAAAACGTAGGAAATTACCAAAAGGTTTAAGGAAATAGAATAATTTCAACAATACTACAGGGCCCGTTTCAAGGGACTAATATTACAAGTGAAGGAGTAAACCGGAATGGCAGTTCGTATACGTCTGACAAAACTTGGCAGGAAGAAAAAACCTTTCTATCGGATAATCGTGGCTGACAGTGAAAGTCCACGCGATGGGAAATTTCTTGATATTCTTGGCACCTATGATCCTCTACAGGATCCTGCTGCGATAACCATCGACAATGATAAGTTGCAGGACTGGCTTGGCCGGGGCGCACTTCCGAGTACAACCGTCAAGAGCCTGATCAAAAAGGCCGTCGTCAGTGAATAGCTAAGGCAATGGAAGAGCTGATTAATTACATAGCCAAAGCACTCGTAGACAAGCCGGAAGAAGTCAAGACGGTGATAAACCACGAGGAAGACAATGTTAACATAGAGCTTACCGTGGCCCAGGAAGATCTGGGCAAGGTCATCGGTAAGCAGGGCAGGACCGCAAGGGCAATGCGTACCCTGCTCTCGGCAGCCGCTGAAAAAGAGCATAAAAAAACACGGCTGGACATTCTCGAATAGTTTCTTGGCGGAGCCGATGGCCGTGCATTTTGTTTTCCCTGAAGAGCAATTTATCCTGGTCGGTACAGTTGCCAAACCTCACGGACTTCATGGTGAGCTCAAACTGAACAGTTTTTCCGCCGAGGATGAGGCTTTTGTTGGCCACGAAAGATATGTCCTGGTTGATGACCGAGGTAGACTTTCCGAGCCTTTAACCGTCGAAAGGCATCGTCGACAGGGAAAAACAACAGTGGTTAAGCTCCAAGGTATAGACAGCAGAGACAGTGCGGAAGAATACTTCGGTAAGGGTCTACTGGTATACAAATCTGATCTACCTGCACTTGGGGAAAATGAATATTACTGGTATCAGTTCGTCGGTCTGGAAGTAAAGACAACGGCTGAAACCTCCATTGGCACAATACAAGCAATATTTAATAATGGAGCCCATGACATTATGGTGATCAGAAATCAACAGCAGGAATTGTTGATTCCCATTATTGAAGGAGTCATCAAGGAGCATAATGAAAAAGGTGTAGTCATTACACCACCCCCGGGACTCCTTGAGTTGTACAACGGGGATGACAAATAAGGGGTAACCCTTTTGTGATTTTTGACATTTTAACAATATTTCCTGCCCTTCTTGCTTCTCCATTAAACGAGAGTATCATCAGGAGAGCGCAGGAGCAGGGGCATGTGGCAATAAACCTCGTCAATATTCGCGACTTTGCCACGGATAAACATGCCATGACCGATGATCGCCCCTTTGGCGGCGGAGAAGGCATGGTGATGAAGCCTGAACCTCTCACCGCTGCCTTAAAAAGCAGTCAACAGGGTAAAGCCAGCAGAGTGATTCTGCTCTCACCCCAGGGAAGAGTTTTTAATCAGGCGTTGGCTGCAGAACTTGCCGGTGAGTCACGCATCACCCTTGTCTGTGGGCGCTATGAAGGGGTGGACGAGCGATTTAGCCATCGTTATGTGAACGATGAGATTTCACTGGGTGATTACATTCTGACGGGCGGTGAATTGGCAGCGCTGGTTATCGTCGATGCTGTCACCAGATTACTTCCCGGCGTGCTTGGTTGTACTGCTTCAGCGGAAAATGATACATTCAGCAGAAACCTGTTGAAGCATCCGCAGTACACCAGACCACGCAGTTTTGAGGGAGAGTCTGTTCCAGAAGACTTGCTCTCCGGAGATCATCAGCGCATAGAAATATACCGTTTCATAGCCTCGGTGCAACGGACATTGGCTAGGAGACCGGAGCTGTTGAGTAGAGAAGACTTTACCAGCGAGGAGATCAAACTCCTCAGGCAGTACGGCCTGTATGAGAAGGTCGCTGAACTTCAAGCAGGTCGACAGGGATGATGGGTAAGCAAAAGCAGCAAAATGTCGACATAGCGCTTTTGCATCATCCGGTACTTGGCAGAAAAGGTGAAATAATTGGTTCGGCCGTAACCAACCTTGATCTGCACGATATCGCCAGAACGGCAAGAACCTACGGGATCGGCAATTACTTCGTTGTCACTCCCTATGAGGATCAGCAAAAACTGGTCGATGAAATTCTCGAGCATTGGTGCGGTGGTCATGGCTCGACATATAATCCGGCACGGAAAGAGGCGTTCAGCCTGGTCAAGCTGGCAAATTCACTTGACGAGGTGATAGAGCTGACTACCAAGAACCAGACTTCACCGGTGCTGGTGACGACGAGTGCAAAAAATCAGGCAGGCAGCATTAGCTATGAGGAAAGCCGCGCCAGGATTGCCAGGGGAGAGCAAACTCTGCTGGTTTTTGGCACCGCCCATGGGCTGGCTCCTGAAATAACCGCCAGGGCTGATTATACTCTGCCGGCAATAACTGGACCAACAGACTACAATCACCTTTCGGTAAGAGCAGCTGTTGCCATTATATGTGATAGATTGTTAAGATAAGAGATTACCAAGAGAAGTATAAACCGATAAAGTTCAACCAACAGAAACGCTATGAGTGCAATAATTGATAAGATTGAAGCTGAACAGATGCGAATGGATCATCCGGAGTTTCGCCCCGGGGACAATGTCAAGGTATATATTCGCATTATCGAAGGGAACAAGGAGCGCGTGCAGATCTTTCAAGGTGTAGTAATTAAAAGAAAGAGAGGTACCATGAACGCCTCCTACACCGTTCGGAAAATATCCCACGGTGTTGGTGTTGAAAAAACCTTCGCTCTGCATAATCCCAGAATTGAAAAAATCGAGGTAGTCTCCCGCGGTCGGGTGCGTCGATCTCGACTCTTCTATTTGCGCAGTCGTCGCGGCAAAGCAGCACGTATTCGCGAGCGTTCTATCCGCTAATCCGACAAATCTGTTTTGGGAGGCCTGAGATTAAAGAACGCAGGCCTTCCCAAAACTATTATCATTCGGCATGGCGGCTTCACCCTTGCATATCCTTGGGGATGAGAACGACAATTTTCATTTTGAACGTAAATTGCGTTCCCAGGGATTGCAATGTGTTGCCGGTACCGATGAAGTCGGCCGAGGTCCCTTGGCCGGCCCCGTAGTTGCCTCATGTGTCTCTTTGCCGGACGACTGCGACCCGACACCATTTCTCGATTCCAAAGCAATTCCTGAAGAAAGACGGCAATATCTTGCCAAGATTCTCAAAGATAATGGCGCCTGCATTGGTATCGGTGTCGTCTCTCATCGGCGAATCGACACCATCAATATTCTCCAGGCGTCATTGCTTGCCATGAAACTTGCCGTGTTTAACCATGCTGCTCTGAGTGGTAAAAATGTCGATTTCCTGCTTGTTGACGGCAACTTTGAGATACCCATCAACATTCAGCAACTGGCCCTTAAAAAGGGGGAAAACAAAAGCGGGTCGATAGCAGCCGCTTCCATTATTGCCAAGGTTTATCGAGACCGGATTATGGAGTCACTCCACCACCGGTTTCCTCAATACGGTTTCATAAGCAATAAAGGCTACCCAACAAAGTCACATCGCCAGGCAATTGCCAGTTTCGGTCCCTGCCCTGTTCACAGGTTGACCTTTAAGGGGGTACGCGAATTTGTCGCATAAACGACTCGATCTCGGTAGATCCGGTGAACAAATAGCCGCCAAATACTTACGAAAAAAAGGCTTTCGCATCCTTGAACAGAATTATCGCACCAGGGCTGGTGAAATAGATATCATTGCCAAAATAGGTGAAGTAATTGTTTTTACAGAAGTAAAGACGAGAAAAGGCAAATTTCTTGACTCTCCCCTTGCCGCCGTCACAATTCAAAAACAGCGCCAGATAAGCAAAGTGGCACTTGAATATCTCAAAAATGAAGACCTCTTCGACATGGATGGTCGGTTTGATGTCATCGCCGTGGAGGTACGGCCTCTACGACCTCCGCATATCGAACATATTGAAAATGCTTTTGATTTACGCTATGGGTGATGATATGGTGATGATATCATGTCTGCACTGCAACCAGTAATAAATGGATAATTATCATGGCGCGCATAGGAATCACCATGGGATGTCCGGTGGGCATTGGACCGGAAATAATTCTGAAATACTTCAAGAACCTAGCAGGTCAAAATAATGGTGGTCCTGTAGTTATTGGCGATATTGGCGTGTTGCGCTGGACTGCAGCACAACTCGGTATTGATATCCAGTGCCACCCTTGGCAGACGGACAATCCCCTGCCGGCAAATGGCATTCCTGTCTATTCCGTCTCTGAGCTTGATGTCGAGTCGTTGAAATGGGGTGCCCCGACCACTCAAACCGGTAAGGCCATGGCCCAGTATATTTTCACTGCCATGAAACTGGTCAGCCAAGGCATGCTCAATGGCATCACCACAGGCCCTATTTCCAAGGTGGCACTCCAGAAAAGTGGATACAACTATCCGGGGCATACCGAAATGCTAGGCGAACTCAGCGGGATAAAGGACTTTGGCATGATGATGGCAGGTAATTCCTTGCGAGTTACGCTGGTCACGATCCATTGCAGTTTCAAAGATATAGTCAGCATTCTGACCATCGAAAAGGTCTATGAATGTATCAAAACCACCCATACTTCATTGCAGAAAGACTTCGGTATAAATCAGCCGAGAATTGGTGTTGCCGGGCTCAATCCTCATGCCGGGGAAGACGGCCTCTTTGGTAATGAAGAGCACGAGATAATCACACCAGCTATCAAGCGAAGCCAGAGTGAGAAAATCGATGCTGTTGGCCCTTTGCCCCCGGACACGGCATTCTTTCAGGCTGCACAGGGTAAATATGATGCTGTTGTCTGCATGTATCACGATCAGGGTTTGATCCCATTCAAGCTCCTGCACTTTCATGACGGTGTCAATGTTACCATCGGTCTGCCGGTGGTGAGAACTTCCGTGGACCACGGCACGGCCTATGATATTGCTGGAACAGGTAAAGCCAACCCGGAAAGCTTGACTGAAGCAGTCAAATTAGCTGAAATAATTTCCGCAAACCGTACCAAAAAACTTGCTCAAGATCCAGATGAATAGTTAGACCAAATCTTCTCTACCATGAATAAACAAGAAAAAATTGTGTTGCCCAAGGGGTGTCTTATTATATTTGAGGGAATTGACGGAACAGGGAAATCGACCCAACTCCGCCTGCTTGCCGAGTGCTTTGCTGGTTTTGGTTTGCCGGTCGTAACCACCAGGGAACCAACGGAAGGAAAATATGGGCAACAAATCAGAGCGCTCTACCAAAACAGACATGATGTAACCATGGAAGAAGAATTGGAGTTATTTATAAAAGATCGCCGGGAGCATGTCGACCGACTCATCAAACCAGCCCTTGAACAGAAGAAAATAGTTCTTTGCGATCGCTACTATCTTTCCACAATTGCATATCAAGGTGCTCTAGGAGCTGATCTGGGTGCAGTTGAACGCATGAATGATTTTGCCCCAACTCCAGAGCTTGCCCTTGTTTTTCAACTGGAACCAGCAATAGCTATCAAAAGAATCACCGAAAAAAGAGGTGATTTACTTAATGATTTCGAACAATTATGCTCGCTTAACAAAGTTTCGGTCATTTTTGACAACATGGATTTTCCATTTATCCAGCGCATTGACAGCAATCAACCTGCTGATAGAGTCCATGCCGATGTTATCAAAACAGTAAATTCCACCCTACCATATATTGGTAAATGTCTATGTTGAGTCTGCCCCATCTATCACTCTGCCTTGTCTTGGGAGTGTTCATTCTTCTTCCCACGGGATGTATACCTAAGCAGCAAGCTCAAGTTATCGAACCTCCTGTCCCCCAGGCTGATAATCAAGTAGATTCCTCATGCTCCTATTTCTATTTCCTCTGGGGAAATAGTGCTGAATATAATCGAAGTTACGAGGAAGCATTGGAGGCCTATGAGAAGGCTATTATCTGCGATCCGAAGGCGGAGTATATTGCCGAAAAGATCCCTACCCTGCTGATTCGTCTGGGAAGATTGAAAGAGGCAGAGGCCTGGCTGGAAAATTATATTCAGGATAAACCCGAAAAAACGGTGCAGCGATTCATGCTTGCCCGTTTAAAAATCCAAGACGGCAAGGAAGATGAGGCGATTAAACTCTTTCAGGAAGCTCTTGATATAGATCCCGAGAACACCAGTATAAAACTTCGTCTGGGTATGCTGCATGCCAAGGAAGGTGACCATGAAGTTGCCGAGCATATCTTCCAGAATATCCTAATTGATAATCCAGACTCCTACTTCGCCACTCTTTACCTCGCCCGCCTATATGCAAAAACAGGGAAATTTGATGACGCTGAGCAATACTACCGAAAAGCTTTGAACTTGAACTGGTCCAACGATCTTGCCTATGAAATCGCTGATTTTTATAACCTAGCGAAACGATATTCAAAGGCTCAGGAAATATTTCAGGAAATACTAAATAAGGACGAGCAAGACGAAAAAGCAGCTCTAGGGATGGTACAAACCTATATTTTTCTCAAGGATCGAGAAGCCGCTCTGCAAGAACTGGCCAGAATCAAAGAATTCAGTTCCAACCCAGACAGAATCGATCTTGTTAGAAGCCAGATTCTCATCAATATGGGTGACAACGCGAGAGCGAAGGTAATACTCCTTGATCTCCTCGACAGAACTTCGCTGTCCGAGGCAAGTTACCTTTTGGGCGTTATATACTATGAAGATCTTGAATTTGAGCAAGCACTCAATGTGGTTAAGGATATTCCAGCAGCTGCAGATGAGTTCAGGCAAAGCATTATCCTTCAGATTCGAATTCTTGAAGAGACAGACCGCTCCGCTCAGGCAGTGGCACTTCTTAATAAAATTCTCGCCAATGAGGAAACAAGGCTGCCTTCCTTTTATTCACTTCTCGCTGCCATTCACCAAAAAAGAGGCGCCAGAGAACAAGCGATGCAAGCGTTTGCCGAAGGCGTAGAAGCTTACCCAGAGGATGAATCGCTGCTCTACGAATACGCTATTGCACACGAAAGAGGGGGAAATCACGCTGAAGCCATGAAAATTATGAAAGAACTCCTTTCATTGAATGTTAATCATGCCGATGCCCTCAATTTTATCGGCTACAGTTGGGCTGACCGAAACATCAAGCTTGACCTGGCTTACGATTATATTCGCAAGGCCCTTGAACTCAAGCCCAAAAGCGGCTATATCCAGGATAGTCTCGGCTGGGTATACTTCCGGATGGGAGCGTATACAAAAGCCAGAACGGCATTGGAAAAAGCCGTCGAGCTGGAGCCAAACGACCCTTATATTCACGAACATCTGGGCGACACCTACCATGCCCTAAACATGAAAGATAAAGCGCTTATCCACTATGAAAAAGCCTTACAGTTGCACAGCGACGCCGAAAAAATCAATGCCCTGCAGGAAAAAATCAGTGCTCTTCAAGCTAGTTGAACCGAGCAAAACAGCCACAGGTATTCTTCTCAGTCTTATTCTGCTCCTCGGAGGCTGTGCGCAGAGGGAGTGGCGCGATTCTCTTGCTGAAGCTGAAGATGAAAAAGCACAGCAGCTGTTGGCTATGAAAATGGATGAGCAAAACCTGTGTTCATGCTGTCTGGATGCTGAAATCCAGACCACCTGGCAATCACGCATGGCCGATGGCGGTTTAAATGGCTATATCCAACTCATGCACCCCTCAACTCTCAAACTGGTTGCCATAAATCCTTTGGGGCAGCCACTCTTCGTTTTTACCACCGACGGCCAGAGATTCCAGGCAGTCAATGTTCAGGATGGATTGTTTAAGTACGGAAAAGTTGCCAGTTTCGTCAAAAAGCACTCGGTACCAGAAAATGTATTTCACGGCGAATACGCCAAGTGGCTGCGTGGTACTATAACAAGGGACGATGAGAAAATTGGAGAACTTTACCAGGACACTACTTCACGGGGATTTTGGGTGAGGACAACTAATACATCGGGGAGCAGGTTCCCCGATGAGTATCTGCTCCTCGACCAAGTAACGGGCAAGCTTCTCGAGAGAGTAGCAATCGACAGGGATGGAAATGAAGCTGCCAGAGTAATCTACAAAAACTGGACACGCCAAAACGGTTGTCCAATACCGACATCTCTGGAAATACGCAGTCCTTCCTATGGAACCGCCATTCAGCTCGATCTGAAGGACATCAAAATCGATAAGACTCTTTCCTCCAAGGACTTCGATCTAAAGCCGCCCAGAGGTTTCCTCCAGCAGTTCTATCCCTAAATTAATAGTGATACAGTCCGTATTCAGCGAAAAATGGTCCGCGGTAACTAAATCCTAATCTATTGATTTTTCTTTTCACCCAGGCTGCTGAGAATGATAACGAAAAGATTATCTTCCTTGAAAAAAACCTGTTTCAGGTCATAGTCGTAGGTATTGAATAGCTCGATGATGATCCGCACCTTTTCCGGTTCTTCGAGTTCGGTGGTGCTGATACTGCGGATGTAATCCGCGCCGCTGCTAACTGGTGGTGCCAGGTCTTTTGCTGTTACCGCATTGAGAAAGTCGCAGACAACATATAAATCATTTCCTTCAGAGGAGTAGACAACGGGTGGGAAAAAACCATTGAGACGAAAAAGCACCATCTCGTTTCCACTGGTGCTTTTTTCATAGCTTACCTCAAAGAGTACAACCTCCGGTCCTTTCGGCTTTTCCTGTAGAAGTTCGCCATCAATACTCTCATTCCCACTTGCCAAAGGCTGGTGCTGGGGTTGAACAGATTTTGATTGTTCTATGGTTTCCAGTGGTAGTTGATCTGTTTCAGATGATGATTCAAGGGCTGGTTCAGATTCGTGATATTCCTCTTGTTGCTGGTCGGCCGGCTCAATTCCACTATCTCCTTCCTGTTGATGGCCTGCCGGTTCTTCTTGCTCGCTGGGGTCTCCGACGGCGAAACTAGCATCAACTTGAGGATCAACAGTCTCTGTTTCATCTTTTTTTTCGGTTGCTGTTGGCGAAATGATTATACTCAAGGTTTTCTCGGATACGTTGAATTCCTTGACAAAGGAATAATCAATTCCTGCAACCACATCGATGACCACCCGTGTTTTAGCGATTGGTTCTGCATGCCTGCCAACTCGAATCTGGTTGACGAATTTTCCGCCTGCCGGAACAGTCGTGCTTTTTTTCAAAGGATAGACGGTATTGATAAAATCGAGGACGATACGTGGCTTTTCTCCTGGAATTTCAAAAATTTTTGGTTCAATTTCGGTATTGAGCAGCAGAGCGACCAACTCCCGCTCATCTTCTTTCTGAAACACTATGGAT
>JASJDT010000052.1 GCA_030065655.1 Desulfocapsaceae bacterium
GCCGAGGATATAGAAAATATGAAACCGGGAAAACTTGAAGCGATTAAGGCAACCGGTGCCAGTTTTCCAAAACTTCTGCTCTATGCCGTTCAACCGCATATTCTGCCGCGCTACATAGGCGTATCCATTTATCGCCTGGATGCTAATATCCGCCATTCGACCGTCGTCGGTATTGTCGGTGCCGGCGGTATCGGCCAGACCCTGGCGGCGAGTTTTTCCCGCTATGACTATGGCTTTAGCTTCGCCATCCTGATTACCATAGTCACCCTGGTATTTCTCGGTGAATTTTTCAGCAACTGGATTAGAGGCCGACTGCGATGAATGAAGAAGAACGATATAAAAAGGACCAGAAAACCTGGACGCGTTTTACTCCCATGGAAACGTTGGTTCGTTACATGTGGTTCGCGGGCATAGTTTTCATCGCGGTCTGGTCGGTGAGTAATCTTGAGATTCCCTGGTTCTATTTCCTGGATGCCCACATCCAGGCGGCAGACCTGCTGGAAAGAATGATTCCACCGCACTGGCCGTTCTGGAAAAAAATCATTAATCCACTTATCGAGACCTTGCATATCGCTACACTCGGCACGTTTTTTACCATATTTCTGGCATTTCCGGTCGCCATCTTGGCCGCGCGAAACACCACCATCAACAGTTTTACCTGGTTTCTCGGACGTCTCATCCTGGTAACTTCGAGATCGGTAAACACGGTTGTGTGGGGATTGCTTTTTGTGGCCATTTTCGGTCCCGGTCCGGTAGCCGGAATATTTTCCGTTGCAGCCCGCTCCATCGGTTTCGTTGGCAAGCTTATAGCCGAAGCAATTGAAGAGATTGACAAAGGCGCGGTTGAAGCCGTCGAGGCAACGGGAGCCTCAAACCTGCAGACCCTTCTTATCGGGGTGCTGCCACAGGTGATGCCCGTTATCATGGGAACAATTATTTATCGTTGGGATATCAATATTCGGGAATCCACCGTGCTTGGCTTTGTCGGGGCGGGAGGTATAGGTATTGTTCTGTATTCTTCCATTAATCTTTTTGCCTGGCATGAGGTTTCGGTGATTCTGATATCCATCTTCGGAGTCGTCGTGGTCAGCGAATATCTTTCCATCAATGTCAGAAGCCGAATCACCTAATATAATGAATTATGGGCCGTGATCTTGGCATTAATAGCATTGAGTATATAAATGGCATCGCGCGGGCGGCCGAGCGCTATGATGCATTTCTCGTAGATGTCTGGGGAGTCCTGCATGACAGCGCCAAGGTCTATCCCGGAGCGGTGGAGTGTCTGGGCAGACTTAAATCTCGGGGAAAACGGGTTATCCTGCTCTCCAATGCGGCCAGACGAACCTATGTGCTCGAAAAGGAGTTCAGTACTTTCGGAATAACCCGTGATTTGTACGACCAGATTATCTCCAGCGGCGAGCTCACCTGGAGTCGTTTCAAAGCCGGAAATGATCCGGCTCTGCAGCAACTGGGGCGAAAATATTACCTGTTCGGCTCGGAAAAATACGGTCTCACCGATGATCTCCCGCTCTCACAGGTTCCCGATCCTCGTTCCGCTGATTTTCTTTTGACAATCGGGGTCATTGGCAATCCTTCCTCCACTGAGGTTGAAGAACCTCTGCTGCGGGAGGCAGCCGCCCGCAAGCTGATGATGGTCTGTGCCAACCCGGACAAACAGGTGGTACGTGATGGAGTTATGGGGATTGCCGCAGGTGCCGTGGCAGCCCGGTATGAAGAACTGGGTGGCAAGGTGATTTATTACGGCAAGCCTCATTACGAGGTGTATCAGCGTTGTTTTAAAGTTCTGCATGATATTGCGAAAGACCGGATCGTTGCCGTCGGAGATGCTCTAAAAACGGATATCGCCGGGGCAAATGGGAATGGCCTGGACAGTGTACTTGTTGCCACTGGCATCCACGGTGATGATCTCAAAGGTATCCCTGACGATTTCGAGGGGCTTGAGAGAATTTGTAACCGGGAACAGCAGAGGCCAACCTTTGTGATAAAAGGCTTTTTTTATTAGGCAATGAAAATTCATGTCCAATAATAGTTTACTAAGTGCCACATTTGCTTGTGACTGCGGAAAGACACACAGCGTCCCTACCGCTCACTTCCTCTACGACGAGCACTCCTTTGACAGGCTGGCGGAGCTGGTACAAGAATACGGCTCAGGCGGCGCCTGCCTTATCATTGCGGATACCAGAACGTATGAAGTGGCGGGAAAAGATGTGGAGGATATGCTTTGCCGCCACAATCTGAAAACAGACTGTTTCATTGTCCCTGATGTTAATGGCGAATCACCGGTTGCCAACGATGCAACTAAAGATATGCTTCTGCAGCAGGCTTCCCCGACTGATTTGTATCTAGCGGTCGGCAGCGGCGTCATCAACGATCTGGTCAAATGGGTTGCCTACCTTCGTAAAAAACCCTACATAACTATACCAACAGCCGCCTCGATGAATGGCTATGGGTCGGCAAATGTGGCCGCCACCATCGATGGGCTCAAGGTTCTTTTTCATGCAGAAGCGCCCAAGGCGGTTGTGGTGAAGCCGGAGATCATTATTTCGGCTCCCGACGAACTAACCGCTTCCGGACTTGGCGATGTACTTGCCAAACCGGTGAGCTCGGCAGACTGGAAACTAAATCAATTTCTGTTTGGCGAGTATTACTGTCAATATTCTGTAGATCTGCTGAAAGAGCTGGAGCCGGTTTACCTGAACAATCCGGAGAAGATTAAAAATAAAGATCCCGAGGGATTCCGGGCTCTCTTTGAAGCGCTTTTCTATTCCAGTATTGCCATGACCATCACCGGTACCTCATCTCCCGCCTCGGGTGGAGAGCATTTGATCTCCCACACCTTAGACATCCTGGCGGGGCGGGATGGCTTGCAACACGATCTCCACGGCCTGCAGGTTGGGGTAGGTTCTATATTGACTGCCGCTCTTTATGAACGGATAATGAGCATAGCTACACCTTTGTTCAGACAGGTTCCCTCGTCGGTCAACCAGGATTTCTGGGGTACACTCACTCCTATTGTCACCAAAGAATATACCCAGAAGCTACCCAAATTGGATCGGACCGTGGAGATGCTTTCTCAGCACGGAATGTGGAACAAATTAAAGGAAACGCTTCAGCCCATGCTGTGTCCGGCAGAAAAACTGAAGAACTGTCTCAGGAAAGCTGGAGCTGCGCATCTCTACCGGGATATCCGCTACAATAAGGAGCCGCTCACCAAGTCGATGTTTCTGGAAGCTATAACCAATGCCAACCAGATGCGGGCCCGCTTCACGGTTTTAGATCTCGCCTGGCTTATGGGGATAATACCCGATGAGCTTGACATGTTGGTGGAAAAGTGGACAAGCAGCTAAGCGTGGTGAAGCATCGAGAAAGCTCTTTTTCCCCAGCGCATCGTTTTTTTCAGAAAATCAATGCTCGCAATATTGATTATATAGCTGTGCTTGATTTCCTGAAAATGTCTCGATCTGAGAAAAAATAGCAATTCTCGTTATAGAAAAAAGAGGAAAATTTGGGAGGATAGTCGGCGCCTCTAATTACCACATGGTTTTCGCCTCAAAGCTTAGCGCCGTGCCGCAATTACATCCATCTTGCCGGCAAGATCAAAATCTCTTTCGGTTATTCCGCCAACATCGTGGCTGGTCAATTTCACGTCAACCTTGTTGTAGACATTGCTCCATTCCGGATGATGATTCTGTTTCTCGGCGATAAGCGCAACTTCCGTCATAAATCCGAAAGCCTCTCGAAAATTACGGAACTTGAAGTCGCGGTGCAGACCGTTATCAGCCCGGATCCAATCGGGATGATCGCTCAGGAACTTGTCAATATCTGCTGAAGTAGCAATGTTTTCAGACATGGTTTTTTCCTCTTCTTTTATTTTAGTTACATAATATTATAGATTCGAAAGAGAGTTTCGGATTAAGAAATCAAGTGTTTATATGTGTACAGTATAACTATTGCTTTGCTGTAGTCACCGCAACGCTGAATTTAAACGTTATATCAATTTGCCTTTAGCTCTTATTTCATTCTTTTTCGGCGATGTTCAAATGTTAGAGAAGCATGCTCGCTGTAATAATTACAGAGTTTTTTATTACAAAAGCAATGTAGTATGGCTTCCAACAAACTTTACTCTCCACCTTAAAAGCCAAGTCATTCCCCGCATTGTTGGTTTAGGGAGGGTTGGTTTAAACATTCATAACACATTACATCCTTCGATTCCGAATTACCATATCACCCTTTGCAGCGTCTTGTTAATTTTTCGGCAGGCTTTTTTTCAGTTGCTCCACGGCAAAGAAACCCTAATTGTATGCTATAATGAACCTGTAGTTAGGCGGTTTCGAAGCTACTGGCTGTAAGCGAAATCGGCACCGATCATTTCTTCTCTGCAGGTCAATAGAGCGCACATTAAATATCACTATATCTCTAGCTTCAGGAGAAAACTATGCGGAAAGTCAAAGTGTGGAAGAATGAAATAGTCATCTTTTTAGCAGGCGCCCTTAGCATATTGCTGCTGTTTTCCATAACGGGAGCGGCGAGCAATAATCCGGTGGGCAGGTATCAGATGGATATTGGTCAACGGGACAGGACTCACATTGTCTATGTTATCGATACGGCCACCGGGGTGGTGAAATGGGCAGATGAAATGGGTAAGCCGTTTACGGAGATGGCAGAGGATTGAATATCGCCAGTCTCAATTTTATGGAGTTAAGGCTAAGCGTTCGTCGATAAGACTTGGGCTAAAAAGTCAAATTCTTCCTGATGGTCATCGGTTTATAGCCAAAAATTGCGTTCAGATGATGGAGCAGGGCATGCTGGCCCTCTTGCCGCCAGATTTCGGCGATTTTGGCATCGGCTTTACGGTACTCTTCCAGCAGGACGAGCGGGTCGTTGATATCTTTCGGGACAACCTCCAGAGAGTCATCAATGAGACCAAGCCAGAACGAACTTACTCCCATGATAAAGGCTGGCCAGTTTTTCTGGAGATTGACAGACCAGTTAGGATCGCTGGTGGCTTCGATATCTGGATTTTTGGGATTTTGTGGATTGTCGGTCTTCACCCGCTCAACAAGATTAGCCGCAATGGCATTGTTGAGTAGTTCATTCTGGTGGATTTCTGCAAAAATTTGGGCTGCAACTTCTGGTCTGGTATACACCAGTAGACTAAACTGATGGCCGGCCGAGTCCCGCGCGGCACGTCGATGGAAGCGCCAATATTCAATCTCATCCTGATGATTGACCAGCACCGGCCGCACCACGCCATGGGCCAGCAACAGATCTATTACCAGGTCTGGGTAAGTATCCTCAGGCCAGACGTTTTTAAACCGGCAATACCACCAGTAACTCTCTTCCGGCGTTTTCTCCCCTGGTGGTAAATTATGAATCGATGGGATGTTGCTTGTCCGGTGAGGAGTTGAACAGCCACCCAGAAAGATCATGACAAGAAGCAACAGGGTGAAGGGTTTGCAGGTAGTCATTATCGCGCACTCCAATGCAACTGGTCCGTTTTTATCATTCCATAGTCAAGGCTAGCATATCAACATCATGTATAAAAATCTCCTTTTTATCGGGAAATTCTCTTTTCCAGGGGACGCAAAGTAAAATTTCATGGTAATATTTGATGTAGAAAACCTGTAAAATGCAATGCTTAACATCAGGGGAGAAAGGAGTTAGAAGTATGAAGGTGTGGTCTCTACTGCGGAAAATAAGGCGGTTGCTGAGCTGTAACGTCTTGATGTTATTGTTATTGTTCGTGCCGTCAGCGCATGGTCAGGACGGCGGTATCCTTCCTCTGTTTATCCCCGCAATCATCGGCAAACCCAGTCCCTGGCCGGACTGGCCGGCCGCAGGCAATCCGGAAGGTAACTGCGCTATTCCGGTGGAAGCCCAAGCCGAGGATACCAGTAATCCAGATATAGTCATCGGCGACGGCACCCCGCAAAGCTGTACCAGCGAGGTCGTGGTCAGTGCGGTTGCCCAAGGGGGTATTATTACTTTTGATTGCGGTCCGCGCCCGATTACCATCACCATGACCGAACCAGCCAAAATCTTCAATAATACCGGGCCGAAGATTGTTATAGACGGTGGCGGCAAGGTGGCTCTGAGTGGTAACAATACCACCAGAATTCTCTATATGAACACCTGCGATCCGGACCAGATCTGGACTACGCCCCATTGCCAGGATCAGGATCATCCCCAGTTGACTGTCCAAAACCTGGTCTTTGTGGCGGGTAACTCCAGTGGTGAAGAGGAATATGACGGCGGCGGGGCTATTTGGGCACGTGGCGGTCGGCTTAAGATTGTCAATTGCCGGTTTTTCAATAATGTCTGCGCACCAACAGGCCCAGACCTTGGCGGTGCAGCGGTACGGGCTTTCAGCCAGTGGGAGGACCGCCCGCTTTACGTTGTCAACTCGACCTTCGGTGGCTCCAGTGAATTTGGCAACACCTGCTCAAATGGCGGTGGGCTGAGTAGTATCGGTGTATCGTACTCTGTCTATAACTCAATATTTACTCATAACACCGCCATCGGCTACGGCGCCAACCCCCAGCGTCCAGATACCCCGGGCGGTGGCAGCGGCGGAGCGATTTATAATGACGGCAACGATTTTGATCTCAATATCTGCGGGACCAAAATGGAAAACAACAGCGCCAAGGAGGGTGGCGGGGCTGTCTTTTTCGTGAGCAATAACAGAACGGGACACCTGATCATCAAGGATTCAACGCTGCGTAATAACCCTAGTGACAATTTTGAAAATTATCCCGGGATCTTTTACCTTGGCGACGGTGATCCCGACTTTATTAATTCGATCATTGAATAGACACCGGTCATGGTTGTCGGCAACATGTCGAATTTACACATTATTGGAGTATCTGTTCGCTTGTGTATACCCTGAAGAGCATAACTTCGAACCATGCCCTCAACGGTAAGGTAATTTCCGGTGCAACGGCTCTATTTGTCGATGCCGGGGTTGAGGAAATTCGTTTTTACCAACCACTTTCCGCCAATGAGTCCAGTCGTTGGACTTTGCCAGCCAGTCGCGGGCTTGCCAGTCTAAAGCCTGACACCATCGATCCGGAAACACCTATTTTCATCTGTGGCAAGCTTCAGGGAATTGTGCAGCGTCATTTTGAACGCGGGGTCTGCTTTTCTTCTTTAGCGGTACTTTGGAGTGCGGCTGCGGCTCAGTCTGCAGAATCGTCGCTGGCGATCATCGATTTATCCGCCTCGGGTTACATGCTGGTGGGCATTGATAAGCAAGGAGATTTAAAGGATGACTTGTTGATCACTAATTCCCGTTGCGGCGCCGGGGCGGGTATCAATCTCGACCGGGTACTGCGTAAGCTGTCGATCCGGCGAGAGGAGGTTGACACGCTCTTAGGCGACTACTTGGGTGAAGGCGGTAAAGAAGCTAGAGCAGAGATTCCGATTCGGGCCGACCGCTGCGGGGTATTTGCCTCGTCGGCAACGATTTCCGATAAAAACCAGGGTATACCCATCTCCTTTGCGTTGGCCACCACCTTGAAATCGGAGGTAGTCAAGGCCTGCAAGTATATAAAAAACCATTTCCATACAGTAATTCTCTCCGGGGGGGTGTTTGCCTGGCAGTTTGCCCGTGACTGTGCGGCCGATTATTTCGCCAAAGGCAGAGCAGACGAGGTAATCCATGATCGGACCAGAGGAGTTATCTTTCAAGGCATGCAGCGTCTGGCAGAAAGACGGTCACCCTCAGTTGCCCGACAGTTTGGCGAGGCTGAATTAAGCCCTCACCAGGATTACCGGACACTGCCAGGCTTTACCGAAGTTCAGGAAGATCTGAAGCAGAAGCATTTGTACAGGCGACTAGAACCTTCGGGTGATTCGCCCCTCGTACCGTCGAGACTGGTCGATCAGGTGGTGCTGATGGGCATCGACGTTGGCTCCACCATGGCCAAGGTGCTCATCTCGGCAGCCAATGATCAAGCCCCGCTCTACCGGGCCTCCTATTCCAATGCCGGTGATACCATTGAAACGATGAAAACGATCTTCACCGAGCTCCGCCAGCTCGGTATTGACAGCTTGCGCATCTCGCAGATCGGCTTGACGGGCAGTGCCCGCTATCAGATCCAGAAGGCATTGACCGCCGTTTATCCCGAATTGGCGGACCGCGTGCATGTATTGGTGGAAAATTATGCCCATGCCCGTGGCTCGGCGGATGTGGCCGGAGAATACATTAATGAGCTGATATCTCAAGGTGTGGATGATATCAACCGGGATATCTGTCTGTTGGTCGATGTGGGTGGTGAGGATACTAAAATATCGAGTATTGATCTTAGTCGGGGTGACCTCTACGACAATGCCATGAATACCAAGTGCTCGGCTGGTACGGGCAGCCTGCTCGATACCTTGGTGGATCTCTTCGCACTCGACGATATAGAGACCGCTACAGACCTTGCCATGGCAGCGGAGAAGGCGAAGGCGCTCAATGCCACCTGTGCTGTTTTCCTGCTCGAGCATGCCCGCAGGTTGCAGGCCGAGGGCAAGCCAAAGGAGGAAATAATAGCTTCAGCGGTCTGGGCGGTTGTGGAAAATATGGCACGCAGTCTCTGGCCTCAGATCGATATGGTCACCAATTGCCTGGTTCTTCTCCATGGCCAAACCATGCAGAGTGATCCTCTGCCCCTGGCCGTAGCCGACCGACTCCAGTCCTATCTCGGCGGGAAGGCCTATTGCCTGGTGCCTTCCTATCCGGGGTTTCGGGCCTGCCAAGGCCTCATCAGGACCATGGCTGAGCAAAAGATGGAAGGATTTGCGAAACTCAGCCTTGCTGTTTTAATCGAGCAACCCTTTACCCGCAGGATCATCAAGTGCCGGGGTGCTGTCTGCGGTGAACGTGAGGCCAACTGCTATCGATCAAAACTGAGCGCAACTGATGGTTTTGGCCAAGATTTTTCCGTCAGCCTTGGCGGCTGTGCCGCAATCAACGAACAAAATCATGCGGAGAAGAAAACTTCCCGGGGCGTGCGCAACACCTGTCGTGATATCTGGCAGTTTCAGGAGAGGCAGTTACCGGTGTCTCAAGCGGAAAACCGGCTGGTTATCCCGCGTTCGTTTACGGTATCCGAATGGGCGCACTTTTTTGCGGCACTGTTTACCCTGTTGGATATCCCGGTGCATGCCGACACGCCAGGTGAAGAAGATATCCTTCGCGGCCAGTCGCAGTTCCGGGTGGATACCTGTGCACCTCACATCGGTGTGGCAGGCCAGTTTCTAAGGTTGGCCGAGCAGCCGCACGGTATTATCCTCGCTCCTCAAATCGAATTTTTGCCAATAACCGGTAATTCGCTTGGCCGGACCTGTACGGTCAACCAGGGTGGATTTGCTGTTGCCAAGGGGTTGGCTGAGGCCAGCACTCCGCAGTGCCGTATTGAACTCTTTGATGTCAACCTCAAGATTGGCGAGATGGGGCTGTTGGCCCACAAACTGTACGAAAAGCTACAGCCAATTTACAATTACTATCACAAGAAAGTATCTTTTACCGAGTTTGGCAATCTTGTGGAACAGGCCATGGCCGTCCAGCACCAGGTGCGCCAAGATACTGCTGACTATGCCGCCGAACTGGCCCGTGAAGCTCTAGCTGATGGCCGGGGTATTGCTGTGGTGATAGGCCGCGAATACGTGCTTAATCCCGGGGTGTATGACAGCCATGTGGGCCGCCTGTTGCGCGATAAGGGACTTGTTGGCATACCTTCTTATGTGCTGGACGTTGAGTGCGATCCAAACTATGCCCACCTCTACTGGCGTAACTCCCATATGATCGCCAGCCTCGCAGATGCTGCTGCAAATCGCCGGCTGCACGAGATTGTTCGCCATGCCGGTTTACAAGAAGTCATCCGCATCTATGAGCAAAACGATGATCTGCTGCCCCTCGTCCAGGTCTCCACCTTTCTCTGTGGGCCGGACAGCATAACCAATCCCTTGGTCGGCGAGTTGGTCAAACATCGTCCCTTCCTGCGGATTCAGTCCGATGCGGCGATCAAGGAGCTGGCTCACCTGGAAAACCGCATGAACACCTATGTCCGCCAGCTTTCGGCCAATGCCCATCAACGAATTACCAGAAGCGATGGTGACGGCTTTGACGTTCATTTGCTCGATGCTCTGGTAAACCGCGAAAAACTTGATCCAAAGACCGATGTGGTAAGTTTTCCCACCCTGTCCGACAACCGGAGTCTTTTAGCGGTTATCCGTAGTGCCGGCTTTGTCTGCCTGGAAAATTATCAGGGTGAACATAATCTGCAAAGTATTGTTGAGCTTGGCCGTAGTGTAGTAGGGGACAGCGTTTGCGCCCCGATGGCTGCCGTCTATGGTGATGTTGTCGGGGCAATTGATCTTTTCCAGCGATTGCGCCGGGTTGATCCCGAATACCGGGAGAAAAAACGGCTGCTGATTTTCAATAATAAAGGATTGGGGCCATGCCGCCAGGGCCAATATGTGGAGGCGCACAAACTCTTCCTGAACAGAACTGAAACCGTTGCAAACAATGGAGTGGAGGATGAAAAGCAGCTGGTCCAGTTTCTAGTGGGGTTGGAGAGTGAAGGGTTCAATACCGGTTTTCCGGGGTGGGTATTTATAAGAGGTGTCCAGGCAGCCATACTTCAAGGTGTATGGCACCAGCTGCTGGCTGAAGGCTCGGCACACTGCGGCACGGAAGCCGACTATCGTGATTTTTATAAGGCCTATCTCGCTCTTAAAAAAGAGTCGATTGCCAGGATTGAGAGTCAATCACCTCCTGGAAAGTTCGGTGTGCGGATGAGTAAGAGTGTACGCAGTATTCCGGGCATCTTTCACCTTGTTGCTTATTTCGGCTGGGGGCTTCATCGGGATCATTTATCCGGTCTGCTCCTTGAGTTTCGTAATAAGCACTGCTCAACACCGCTTGCTAACCCGCTCATTCGTATTCATATAGAAGGCGAGGCCTATATGCGTACCGCTCAATTCGAGGCACTGCACCAGGGTCTTTTGGAGATTCTCGGACCGGGGCGTTTTCATCTCACTTATACTCCTATGTGGGCCTATCTGGAATACAAGCTCGCCAGCACGTTGATGCGTTCGAGGGAGGGGATCTCCGAGAGCCGCAGAGAGCTGAAAAGGGGAGGCTCACCCAGTTTTCTTGCCAATCGCCGACGCTTTCTTCGCAAAAAACAAAAACGCTGGGCAGGGGCTAAAGCTGCCCAGCTTATCCTGCGGCGGGTGCTTGCCGCACCGCTCTACCGGGCGGCGGGAATAACTATGCCTGAACCGATGCCAAAGGTCCTCCATGTTGCCAAAACGATCATTCCAACCCAGCGTCCTGGTGGCGAGCTCGTCCCCTACGTGGGCGAAGCAGCATTGAAACTTGCCAAGGGGTATGACCTTGTGCTCAATATCGCCCCCGAGGGCTGTATGGTCTCCTCCATGGGGGAGGTGATCACCCCGGCTATCTATAAGGCTTTTCCAGGATATAAGGGAAAGATACAACCTCTGTTTTCCCAACAGGGCGACGTTGATCTCGATAAACTCGAGCAGGCCCTGCTCCAGGTTCTTGGCCCGGAAAGGCTTCACGGTAAGCAATGAGGAGATCACCGCGAAACCCTCGAGATTGAAACAACCTTACGGTAGCTTTTTGCAGTTGGCATAGTAGGTGACCGTTGCCGGCCAGTCAGAGAAAACTCCCAGAACGCCGACATCTTGAGCAAGGACGTCGAGAGTTTCCATCATGTCGCCATCATTGTTGATAACATTCTTGACGCTTTGATAGTACCAGCCGCCACCTGTTTGGAGAAGACCGGAGCGCTCCAGAGTCCAGGTGATGATCTCAAGCCCGGCTGCCTTGGCGCGTTTGGCATATTCCGAAGCAACTAGCTTGCCGCTGTTATCGGTGGCCAGCAGCATCCACATGGGAGGAGCGATGATGCGCACATTCTGCTGAAATAGCTCTTCCATGGATGGCGACCAGGTTTCCGGTTTAGTGTGATTAAAGTTGTCATCGCTATAACGGCCATCTAGATAGACACCTTGTTTACCAAAAGTCGGCTCATTTTCCAGCCAATAGATAACATCGTCCAGGTTGAAAGACTGGGGGAAGACCTGGTCGGGGGCGATCCCGGCGGCCTTGTACTCATCAATCATCTGTTGGGCATAGTCGGTCTGGCTGTAATTACCCTGATAGGGCATATCCACACTTGGCGATTTCAGCTCCGGAGTCATCTTTACCCCCAATTTCTTGAAGAGTTCGATGCTCTCCCGATGGGTCATCAGGGTGCCTTTGGCGGAGTAAAGATCAGTTCGCCAGCTGGCTGTCGCATCGATATACTCTTCCACTGTGGTAGCCTGTGAGTTTGCTGCATCCATTTTACCTTTGAGCTGCTTGAATTCCTGTAGGGTGATATCACTGGTGCAGCATTTGGCCGAGGCTTTCTTGGTCATCTCACCAGTATTTGGGTCAAACTCTGCAGGGCTGAACGGCTGTGAACATTTGGCCGCCAGCTTGGGGATGGCCAGAATGTTAGTGGTGGTGTGCAGATCGCACTGGGAGTGACGGCAGACCAGCTCTTTGTCCTTGGTGAAGGTAACATCGCATTCGACAATCCCAGCTCCCATGCGGGCGGCTGCGACATATGATTCCTTGGTATGTTCGGGGAATTGCATACAGGCACCACGATGACCGATGGAAAAATCGGTGGGCATAAACGGTCCAACCGAACACTCCTCCAATTCGGTTTTCAGCGGGCCTTTGTCCATGTCGTCAACAAGGTAGAAAGGGCGGGGGCCCACTTCGGCGAATTTGGTTGTCTTACTCGAGCCATGTTCTGTTGCCACAGCTGATGTGGTAAAAGATAGGGCAAATAAAAGCACGGCGGTGGAAACAGCTTTGGATAACGACTTCATGAGTTCTCTCCTCTTTGAAAATTTTAGACAGATTTTACCCTACTTGAAAAGCATTCTGCTGGTGTCACTGCACAGGTTAGATAAGTAATGTGACAAATTCATTAAAAGAGGATTTCATTTACATTTGCTGGGTTAGCGTAAAAACAAGAACGTTCGGGAAGGTTCGCAATTGACGGTTAGGAGTAAAAGCTCATGTTCGATCCATGTTAAAAAAGAAGTACAGACGTACACCGTACTTATAAAAAGATATGAAAAACAACAAAGGAGGAGGGGGAAGGGAGAGTCCCCCTCCTCTGCCAGAAAAACAGAGGTTGATATGGCAGTATCAATATATTTTTCCAGCAGTTTTAGTACTATAAGAAGCAGTTAAATATGGAACAGCCTAAACATACATTTTATTAGTATAAACAATATGTCATCGAATGAAGTTTGCAAGAATTATAAGGTAGCTGGTTTTGATCAGGTGCTCAACCGTTAGCGTCGCTCGTTGCGTTTGGTGCCCTTATAGGTAAAGGCTTTAGCGATCATTTTATAATAAGAGCCTTTATCAATGCCAATATCCTTACCGCAGGGGCACTGAATCTTGTGCTCATGCATCTTTGAGTTATACATCCTGATGATCCGATCTTTGTGACAGCGCAGTATCTCGCCAGGACCAAATTTTTCGTATCGCCAAAGCTTTTTTTTGCAGGCAGCGCAGTGAATGGTCAGCATAGGAGTGAGGAATTTTAGCCCTGTAAACTGGATAAGAACCTTGGATGAAAGTTTGCGCTCACGAGTACTAGACAATTGGTAAGTATAAGTTTCGTCATTGGAAATAAAATTGTAAGGTTCTAAATTTTCTGATGAAGTCTGGCCAGTTCTTCAGGGTCGCTGAACTTGAACAAACGCAGCTTGCGGCTGCGGGGGAACTCACGCTTTATGAGAGCTTTCAGCTCCTTGCTGAGTTTTTCTGCTGAAATTTCAAAATCCTGTTCTTCGTAGCCACGTTCCCTGATTTCCACCGTCCCATTATCTTTTTTGATGATGGCAATGGTGCGGTTGCGTTTATAGGAAAGCAGTTCAATTCCACCAGGAGCTGGTATTTTTTTCAACTCCCGCCTTACGGTGGCGGTAATGCTGGCGATATTGACTAGAGCCATGACACATCCTCAATTTCCAGATAATCAAGCCACCATAATTACATACCTCTGCTATTGATGCAAACAAATGGTAAGACTAACGAAAAGAAGCAAACATGATCGGAGCGGTTCTGTTGATTGGCACGACAATCTGACTTAATCCTGGCCTTCCTGTAACATTTTACGCCGTTCGGCAGGAGAGCTCTGCCGCCACTTCCTGCGCAATTCCCGACGCTCCTCGGGAGAGGTATTTTGCAGTCGTTGACGAATCATCTCCTTGCGCTCCTCATCCAAGTTCTGCCAACGCTCACGTAACTTTTGGCGACGCTCTTCTGGAAGGCGCTGGAATCTTTCCCGTGCGGTACGCAGCCGTTGTTTCTCCTCGGGGCTGAGCGCCTTGAAACGTTGGAAACGTTCACGCACCTTGGCTTTTTCCTCCGGACCCAACTGTTGCCAGCGCTGCAACCTCTTACGGGCGACTGCCCGTTCATCAGGACTCATTTGCAGCCAACGGTCTGCTCCTCTTGCCAACCTATCCTGCCTCTCCGATGAGAGCTCATCCCAATTCTCAGCGAAACCCTGGAGAATGCGCTGTTGTTCGCCACTGAGCTCGGAGAAAGATTTTGCCGATGCTGCTGCAGGAGTGAGTATCAGCGAGAGGAGGAGCAGGGCAGCTATCACGTTGATAGCATCGATGAAGTTACTTGCTTTCATCATATTCCTCCTTCTCGTTTTCTCCCTGAATGTTATCCACATCGTTTTCTAATAAATACATGGGATCTACCCATCCTGAGTCCGGATCATCAAATAAACCAAGAAACTCTAGGAGTTCTCCATCCGGTTGAAACTCTTCCTGTTGATTTTCCGCTTCCGTCGGCTCGGCCGCTTGCCCTGACCATGGTGTTGCTTGAGTCAACGCCAGAGTCACTGCGACGGTCAGGAACAATCTGCTCTTCAGTAAGCTCATATACCCACTCATAAAATGCCATATCCTCTTGAAAAAACTCGAGCGAATCCTCACTGGTCAGAATCTGCAGATCAGCGATTCCCTCTTCTGCCGGTTGAAGCATATTCGATGGTTGGCGAATCAGCAGGACCAGAATGATGACAAAGGCGGCAGGGACCATACTCCAGCCCCAGAACATGGATCTGCGTTTACGCCTGGCCGAAAGGGCCTGTTGCCTCGCCTGGTTGAGACGGGACCGTGTAGCACCGTCGAGATTATCATTTTGATCATTCAACAGACGTTGAATATCCTGACGCAGTTTTTCAGATTCGTTTTTCATGGCCAGTGATCTCCCAGACGTTCACGGAGAACTTCCAAAGCTCTGGAATAGTGCGTTTTGACACTGCCCTCCGAGCATTGCATCGCTGTTGCCGTTTCCGCCACACTCAGCTCTTGCCAACCTCGCAGCAAGAAAGCCTGCTGTTGCCTCAGCGAAAGATCCGTCAAAGCATTTTCCAGAGCATTATAGGCGGTGTTGACTCTGGTTGCGTGTTCCGGTTCTTTGGTACGGCTGCCGGGACGTGCTTCAATGGGGTTAGTATCGTCTTTTCCCGGCAGCAACCAGGAGAACCACTTGTGTTGGACAGTCCGTCGGCGCTGCAAGGTTGTTATCTGATTATACAGTATTCTGAAAAAAAGAGGTTTCCAGGCCTCCCTGGGCTTTTTGCTGTACTTCTCAACGAAACGGAGCATGGCCTCCTGAACGACATCGAGGGCATCTTCATGGTGCCTCGTCGCCACCAAGGCTATCCGGTAGGCCTGCCGTTCAACCGATTGGAGAAATGCGTCCATTCCCTTGATAGCTTAATTATATTTTTTACCGAAGATTATCAGCATCTGCCAGGGCAAGTAGTTCCGAGTGCTTCCCTGGCAGGTGATAAGTACGTTCATGGTACAAAAGGCATCAGCGACGGTCAAATCTTCGTTCAATCCTGTTGCCTTTACGATCGAGTCGTCTGTCGATCCGGTCGCCTTTACGATCAAGACGGCCCTCGACCCGATCCCCTTTGCGATCAAGGCGTCTTTCCACTCTGTTCCCCTTGCGGTCAAGTGCAGCGGCGCGCCGTTCATATCCATTCTCTTGGGCTATCTCCGAACGTCTATCGAGTCTATCGTTATAGCGTGCCCCACGATTATCCAGCCGTTGATCGATCCGGTCTCCACGGTTATCGAGCCTACGGTCGATCCGGTCACCTTTGTTGTCCAGCCTCCTGTCCACTCTATCTCCGGCATCAAGAGCCCATGCTGAACCAGTTTGCAAAGCAAAAAACAAAAGAGCAGATACGACGATTAATTTCTTCATTTTTTTCTCCATTGTTGAAAGTGTTGTTATTCGGGACAAGGTAGCTTTTACCGCCCGTCTATGAAGAACAACGCTTTAGTGGAGAAATGGTTGACAAAAAAAATCAAGGCACCTTTTAAAACGATCATTTAAGCCAGTCTTATCATTGGGGTACGAAATTTTTTCTTTAGGATCTCAGATATATATATCCAAAAGGGCATTTCTTTCTGGGCGTCTGCAGTAAAATTCCCTGCCACACCTTGATCTTGGCAGAAAAAAAATTTTTTCAGAGCACTCTATAAAAAGGTGGCTTTTGGAAATCAGTTGATAATCGCTTACTCTTCAGAGTAAAAACGAACCTCTCCGCCACTTGCGGGAAGTACGCCTATTTCAGTTGGCTGGCCCTCGGCATTGAGTCTGACCCTGCCCACACTGCTTTCGTTAAACAGTTGCCTGGCAGGGTGATAGTCGGGTTGCCGGGGAATGATCCGCATTCGGCGTCGTTTGGTGAGCCAGTTCAAAGGGGAATGATTAGCGTAAAGCCAGCGATTGAGCCGGTCGAACCAGCGCAGCAGCCCATGGGGGAATTCATTTTTAAACCCGCTGCAGGTGATCTGCCAGATTCTGGGGCTGTTGTCTCGATATTTGAGTTTGACATCATAGGCAAAGGAATAATGCACGTCACCTGAGAGGATGACGAAATTTTTCGGGGTACGACGGTGCCTGAAGATATTGAGGATAACATTTGCCGAGCCGGGATGGGCCATCCAGTTTTCTGCATCCACGACCAGGGGATGACCGAAGAAGGTGATAACCCGCTGCACCACTTCGATAAGTTTGACCCCGAAAATGGGGGCAGGGGAAACCATGATTACCGCCTCTTCGTTCATGAGTTCCTGCTGTAGATCGGAGAGTTTTTCCCAGTCCATCAGTCCTGAAGGTTTGGAGAGGCTTGTTTCCGACCACCAGCGACTGGTACGGGTATCCAAAACAACCATTTTGGGAGTTGTCGGTAGACTGTAGTTCCAGTGATCGTAATCAAGGAGATAGTCGATAAGCCTGTCCTGTTGCTGGCCGCCGGGCTCATTGAAACAACTGTGCAGCTGCTTAAGAAATCCATCGTCGAACTGCTCTGGGTTGTTTCCCCAGCCCTGAAAGAGAAAATAGCCAATGAGAGTATTGCCGATAATCCGCCTGGAAAAAGGGTTTTCGTAGGCAACCTCTTCCCAGCCCCGAGTGAGGTTCCAATCATCGGTGATGTCATGATCGTCAAAAATCATATAATTCGGCACATGGGCAAGCATGCGTTGCACTTTAGCAAGCCCTTTGGCAAAGAGCTCCACGTGGGTGAGTTCCGAACTATAGAGATCACGGTGAGATTCAGAAATATCAGCTTTTGCCATATCAATAAAAGGCCAGAGAGCCGGTGACCAGATCAGCAGGTACATACCGGATACTTCCGCCAGGGTTACCAGATGATTATGAGCTGAGGCTGCGGTGAAAATCGGTTTTCTCGTTCCACCGAAAAACACGTCAAGCAGTGTCTTGTTTTCCTTGTTGCGGGGTAGAAGTTCCTCCCGCCGGTAGTAGCATAATTCACTCTGCAGCAGCTCCTCACTGGATTTGACAGTGGCTCCGGAGAGCGTCTCCGGGAAGAGACCAAGCATTTCGGCAGCCTGGTGGATAGCCACCAGCATGGGACCACCCACATCATCGGCATAGATCTGGTCACCGGTCATTATCATCAGGGAGAAACGTTCCTCAACATTATCCACCTTCTTTGCCAGTTCATCATCGATACGCAGCAGAGCATCTTCTGAAGAATAGTGAGGTTTTCGGCAGGAGCCGTGGAGGAGATGGTCAAGCTGAGGTTTGAAGACAATGACAGGGCGTTTTCGACCGGGGTAGGCTATCTCCGGAAAGTAGTCGATCAGGGATTTTTCATCGTTTTCTGTATGGACGACCAGGTCGTATTCAAACAATGTATTGGCGGGGAAGGGTTCTAAAGGCCGATAGTGGATGATATAGATATAGGCTCGTTTGCCAATCCGCATCGGTTCAGCGGAAAATTCAGCTATATCTCCGGAGAAAATTGCTGAGCCATCATCAGCGTAGAGGTGCAGAGACATCTGTAATGGTTTACTGGTTGCCAGCCAGAGTACCAGATCATTGGCGGTCAATCTTCTGAGAATTGGACCTGCCAGGATATCCGGGAGTTGTGGTTGGGTCTCGGTCATTCTATCAGTATCCTTTTTTATTTCTCAACCGCTGTCTTTTAGAAAAAGGAGATAAAAGTGAGCACGCCGGAATCGATAACTGCAACTACTTTCTTACTTGTCCAATATTCAGGTCATCAGAGAAGTTCTTCGGCCGTTTCTTCGACGAGTTCGAGAAGGTCATTTCTATTACGATAGTCTTGTCTATCACTCAAGTCACAGCCGCGAATCAGATACGATTTCTCAAAAAGACCAAGCAGTTCAAAGAAGTTATTGTATCGTGGAAAAACATCATCATACAATGCTTCATCTCCTCCCTGAGTAATGATAAACACCAGCTTCTTTCCTGGAGGCAGACGATGTCTAACGGGACCGGTTACGAACTCAGGAGTAAGATAGGAGTAAGCTCGATCAAAAAAACCCTTCAACTGGGCATTTACCCCTCCCCAATAGACAGGAGATGCGAGAATAACCACATCAGCTTTGGCCACCTCATCGAGAACGGGGGTGAGGTCGTCGAGAAGTACACAGGTTTCACTCCTGGTTTTGCAACCATTGCAGGCCTGACATCCCCTGTAGGTCAAGTCGTTAAGGTAAAAAGTGACAACGTCGCGTCCGTTTTCTTCAAGAATTGTGGTGAGGCACTTCGCCAAACCGGTGCTGTTTCCCGTTTTTCTGGGGCTGGCCAGAAGAGCCACCGCTTTCATAATTCATCTCCTTCAAGATTACTACCCTTTCTTTTCAATTGATCGTACTAAGTTTAACTGGTGCTTTTAA
>JASJDT010000068.1 GCA_030065655.1 Desulfocapsaceae bacterium
CCCACACCCTTCTGCTCGCCTTTCGGGAAGGTCGGCGGATTGAAAATCTCCAGATCGCCAGTAGCAATGTTGTTCACCAGCAGATCCCAATGTTTGAGAGCCAGATCAGCCATCATTGAGCAGCGTACCGCGCGAGCAGCATGGCGACCAATGGTGGAGTGGAGAATTTCCGGACCGACATTAACGCCGGCAACAGCGCTGATTTTACCAAGAGCCGCATCGACATGCTTGACCGTCATCTCATGACCAAGAGCGTAGCCAACGGCGAGCTGAGCCAACGGACCTACCTGCATCGGCTTGCCCTGGAAGCGAGGTGCCTTTAACCAAGTGTAGCGGCCTTCATCCTGGAAGTCGGTGTACTTGGGTTCGGTATCTTCTTCCCACGGATGCTTGGACCAGTTGCCGTCATACCAGGCTCTGGCGATGGACTCTTCAACATTGGACTTGAAGTATTCATCGCTGATGCTACTGATTGGCTTAACTGTGCTGAGGTCACCATTCATGATGGTTCCGCCGGGCAGGTCGAATTCGGTTCCTGCAGCATTGAGGAACATATCCGGAGCGGCAAGGTAATTAGTTACGCCGGCACCGTATGGCAACCACTCTTTGTAAAGAGCACCTACAGCAACCACGTCGTTGAGGTAGACGTTGTTGATGAAGCCGCGTACTTCTTCTACCAATTGCTTAACATGGTAAAGCTTCTCCATGTTGAGTGTATTAGCGTTATCAGGATTTATGGCGCAAGTTACACCACCCACGGACAGATTTTGAATATGAGGATTCTTGCCGGAGATGATAGCCAATGCCTGGGTCGCTTTTCTCTGGTAGTCAAGAGCTTCCAGATAATGAGAAACCGCCATTAGATTTGCCTCGGGTGGCAGTTTCATGGCCGGGTGGCCCCAATAGGCGTTGGCGAACGGTCCGAGCTGGCCACTGGCCACCAAACCTTTCACCTTATCTTTGACCGCCTGGAAGCGCTTGGAACTGTTTCCTGGCCAATCGGAAAGGGTCTCTGCAAGTTTTGAAGTCGCAACAGGATCGGCGTCGAGCGCGGAAACCACGTCTACCCAATCAAGTGCGGAAAGTGCATAAAAATGAACAATATGGTCATGCAGTGAATGGATGGACTGCACGAGGTTTCTGATGTATTGAGCGTTTAAGGGAATCTCAAGGTCAAGGGCATCTTCCACTGAACGAACTGATGCCAGGGCATGTACCGTTGTACAGACACCACAGATACGCTGAACAAAAATCCAGGCATCCCTTGGGTCGCGGCCCTTGAGTATATTTTCCAGGCCACGGAACATCTGGCCGGATGACCAGGATTTGGTGACCTCTCCCCCATCAACTTCCACGTCTACTCTCAAGTGTCCCTCGATCCTGGTAAGAGGATCAATGGTGATTCGTTGAGCCATGTGTCGAACCTCCGTAAAAAAAGATAATATCGAAAGCTGTTGTCATCTTATGCGTTGTTGTGCAGCTTTCAATAAGATTGTGTTTCTTGTGGTTACCGTGTCAAGCAGGCGTTATTCTTCGCTTTTGCCTTTGCCTTTAACTAAACGCTTGCCAACACCAACAGCGGCATGAATACCAATAGCTGCAGCGGTAACACCAAGAACTTTGCGGCCGACACTGTCGGCATCTTCAACGATTCCAGTGGCAGGAATTGAAACGTTTGGCAGTCTGTCATAGAACGGAGTCATCGTATCCCAGAAATTGGGTTCGGTACAACCGACACATCCATGGCCTACGCTTACCGGCCAGACATCTACATTGTTAAAGCGAACTGACGGGCAGTTTGCAAAAGTCTCGGGCCCTTTACAACCTACCTTATAGAGGCAGTAGCCTTGCTTGTGAAAATCATCACCGAACTGCTCGACGAAGCGACCTTCATCGAAATGCGCTCTTCTTTCACAGTGGTCGTGGATCCTCCGCCCATAGGCAAAAAGAGGACGACCGAGACTGTCAAGCTCAGGCAGACGGTTGAAGGTAAGATAATGAAGAATAGTGCCGAGAAGGGAAATCGGATTGAACGGACAGCCGGAAATGTTGATAACAGGTTTGTCGGTAACCAGATCTCTCACCCCGACAGCGCCGGTGGGGTTCGGCTTGGCAGCCTGAATACCGCCGAAGGCAGCGCAAGCGCCAATGGCAATGACAGCTGCTGATTTTGGGGCAACCTCAGCCAGGATGTCTTTTGCAGTCTTACCGGCAATCTTGCAGTAAATACCATCTTCTGCCAGAGGAATACCGCCCTCGACGATAAGGAGGAATTTTCCTTCATGGTTTTTGATGGTGTCGTGCAGGAGCTGCTCTGCCTGATGTCCGGCAGCGGCCATTACGGTTTCATGGTAATCCAGAGAAATAACGTCCAGGAGCAGGCGGGCCAGGTCTGGATGAGATGCGCGGAGAAGAGTCTCGGTGCATCCCGTGCATTCCTGAAAATGCAACCAGACCACCGGTGGGCGCTGGGCTGAGGTTGCTGCTTCGACAAGCTTAGGGACCATTGTTTCCGAGAGTCCCAGCGCAGCCGCAGCCATAGTGCAACCCTTGATGAATCCGCGTCTGTTTAATTGCGGATCCAGAGTTTTCTTTAATGTGTCTGCCATATCAACCTCCTATTGCTGTAACAACAATTGTGCGCAATGCGCGATTGCATCGGCGCAGTGCCGATTGAGCAAAAAAACATTGCCGTTTCGCTAAACCCAACCTGCCTCTCCCTGTGCGGGTTGTGCGACCGAGCAATGCCGTTTTAAAATACACTTCCTGCATTATTTCTTGATGTAATTAGGTGAAAAAGTCAAACAAAAACCACCAAGTCGCCAGTTAAATAATGCTTATAAAGAAAGCAACACCGACTAATCTAAAGAAATAGTGACGGAATGTCAATATATTAGTTTGGAGAGCACTTGCTCTGTTGGAATGTGATCGTAATAAGACAAATTTTAATTAAAATATTGAGTTTTTCACCTGATTATTTGCGGAATCCGAAAATACCACCTTTCTTTTTTGGTGAGAATGCCGGGCGTGATTTTTTCTTGGAATGTTTTGATTTTTTAAGGTGTCTGGGGGAGTCTGCGGATATAGTATCAACCAGATTGTCCAGGCTCTCTGCCGAAGAACTTTCTCCGGATATCGCCTTTTGTGAGAGGCGGAAAAAGAGAAGACACTGCAAGTAATAGCTTTTCTTCTTTAGCCACTTTGGGTGAGTGTCGTTTTGCACAAAACGCACAAATTGAGGCAGGTTCGCTAGGAGGGTGACAATTTCCTGTCGAATGGATTTGCGCAAATTGAAGGGAATTGCAAAGAGCTCATCAATATTGTATCGTAATTTTTTAGAGAGCTGGTAAATGGCACCACCTTTTATTTTCAAGGAGGAAAGCTCATAGGTAACCTCAGCCCAGGGTAACAGGAGCAGGGCGAGCAAAAAGGATTGTGACAGTTTCCTGCATTTGCCGTTTTGGGCTTGCCTGTTAATTTGGTCGACTAAGCTGAGAAGATGCTGCAGTTGTTCACGGCATGTGGGCTGGTTGTTGGGTGAGCTGAATAAAATTGTACGGTAGAGTGGAAAGAGGGTGAAGAAAAGTTCAGATTCGATGGCAAAGTTGAACCAACGGCAGGCTGAACCACCGTAAAGATCCTTGAAGAGTTCGTCTCGTAAACGGGAAGGCGGGCAATAAAGCAATTTATGATGATTGTCGCAGGTTGCCTGCCAAGTAGCTTTTTCAATAGTAAAGCCGGTTCTGGCAGCGTGACGGATAGCCCGCATCATTCTGACTGGATCTCGATTGATTCTTTTCTCCGGCTCACCAATTATCCGAATGGTGGATCTGTCGAGATCGTTTACTCCTCCGGTGTAGTCGATGATGGTATTATTTTCCAGCTCGTAGAACAATGAATTGATGGTGAGATCCCTTCTTTGGGCATCTTCCGGGAGTTGCCCGTAGGTGTTGTTTGGGGCAAGAATTGCCTCGGGACCGTCAAGGTCGTGTTCACTTAGCGATCTTAAAGTGGAGACTTCAATCACTTTACCGGACTTGCAAAAGACCTGCACCAGCCGAAAGCGTCGGCCTATTATAGCGCTGTTGGGGAAGAGCTTACGAATCTGGCCTGGCCTGGCGTCAGTGCTTATATCGAAATCTTTTGGTGGCTTGCCGAGATACAGATCGCGTACGCCACCCCCAACGAGATAGCTGGCAAATCCAGCCTGGTTCAATTTGCGCATTACGAAAACAGCATCCTTGTCGATCATCTTTCTTCTGATCGGATGGCTGTCCGCGGTGATTATGCGTGGAAGTTCGGAGTCGGGAAAATGAAGTACACCGGTCATTAGGTTAGAATTGGGAAGGTGCTGTTGTTCAGCACTGTCATTTCGGTGGCGAGAATCCTTTGCCCTCTTTGTAGACGGACTCTGCTTCACTGGTGAATTTGGCAAAAATCTCGGAAACGGGCAAGATGGAATTCATTTTATAGGTGTTTTCACCTGAAAAAACCAAGCCTTCTTCTACATTGCCATCTTTAGAAAGATTCAGCCGTTCACTTATGCAATAGTGGTGGTCGCACTTTTTCAAACAGAAGTATTCACATTTTTTGGTCTTCATGTCCTCGCCATCGGCAAGCGATTGCACAAAAGGAGTATTGATGGCGCGACCCGGCAAGCCCACTGGGGAGGAGGTCAGGACGATATCGTCTTTTTTGGCATTAAGGAATGCCTGTTTATATCTATCAGAGACGGCGCACTCTTCGCTAAGAACGAAACGAGAAGCGATCTGCACCCCATCTGCACCGTATTTGTCCATCATTTCAGCCATTTCATAACCATTGGTTATGCCACCGGCAGCAATAAGAGGAATCTTTTTTACTGCCTCGCGAATTGCGGGAAACATTTCCCGTAATGAAAGATCGGTACCCAAGTGGCCACCGGCTTCTTTTGCTTCAGCAATAATGGCAGATGCTCCTAACTTTTCAGCCAATCTGGCAAGTTTTGGAGAGGAGACGATCATGACTATAGGAACGTTCTTTTCCTTGCCTATTTTAAAAATATCGCGGGAGAAGCCGGCGCCGGTAATGACCATATCGACCCCGGCATCAATGGATGCCATGACCAGATTGTAGAAATTTTTCATGGCGTACATGATGTTGACGCCAACAATTCCACTGGTCTGTTCCTTGGCCTTCTTGATATCATCCATCAATTCCTGCGTGGGCAGGCCGGAGCCACCGATAACGCCAATGCCGCCGCAATTGGCTACAGGCGCGGCTAGGGAAGAAGTGGAGACGCGAATGGACATTCCGCCCTGGATCAGCGGTATGGGAGCTGTAAGGTTAGCTATTTTGAGTGACGGTAATTTCATTGTATATAAAAACTCCTGGTGCCTCGGTACTGGATTTATAATAAACCACGATATTGCCCTTCTTCATACTATTTGTCAAGATTACTCATTTGCCATAATAATCATTTTGCCAGCGGAAATATACCCGCATGGAAACTCTCTTTGTCCTCCGATATGCATGGTTTTCCGTCATTCTTTGATCGGGCTTTAAGGAATGTATCTTCAGAGGCGATGTTTTATATTGGCGGGGACAGAAAGAAGAGCAGTGATGAAAGTATATGATATCAGGACCATATCTGCAGTTGTGCTGGAGTTCTTGACTTTTAATCGTTTTTGAGTTTTATTTTTTTCTTTTTTGGTAAATGTTTTATGCAGTATTATAGCTCCACCGGAGGACGTTGATTTTGAAAATTAAAGCCCTGAATGGTTTTAAAGATATATTGCCCGAAGAGGTGGGCTTGTGGAATAGAGTAGAATCTCTTGCCCGTAATCTTCTGGAACGTTATAGTTTTGCCGAAATCAGGTTGCCGGTATTGGAAAAAACCGAACTGTTCGCCAGGTCCATCGGTGAGGCAACCGACATTGTCGAAAAAGAAATGTACACCTTTGTCGACAAACAGATCACCATGCGACCGGAGGCCACCGCCTCAATGGTGCGAGCCTATATTCAAAATGGTCTTTATGTGCAAAAACCGGTGCAGCGTCTGTTCACCATCGGGCCGATGTTTCGTCATGAAAGACCTCAAAAAGGGCGTCTGCGCCAGTTTCACCAGATGAGTGTTGAAGTGCTTGGATCGGACAGCGCCCTGGTCGATGCTGAACTTATGGCGTTAGCCTCAGCCTTTTTCGAAGAGCTTAGCGTAAATGTCAGTTTGGAGTTGAATTCTCTGGGGTGCCCGGAATGTCGCCCTGCTTTCCGTGAGGAACTGCTTGGTTTTCTTGAGTCTAAACAGGAAAATCTGTGTAATGATTGCCAGCGTCGGCGTAAGACCAACCCGCTACGGGTCCTGGATTGCAAAAACCCGCAATGTCGGGAACTGGTCAAGGATGCTCCATCTATTCTTGAGCATCTCTGTTCGGGCTGCAGTGAACATTTTGAAAAGGTAAGGTCATGCCTGGCAAAGCTTGGGATCGACTATTCGCTGAATAAATTCATGGTCCGCGGCCTTGATTATTATTGTCGTACGACATTTGAATTCATAACTAAAGACCTGGGTGCCCAGGCTGCAGTTTGTGCCGGAGGGCGTTATGACGGACTGGTGAAGCAGCTGGGCGGACCTGATCTTCCCGGGATTGGCTTTGCCATGGGACTGGAACGTTTGATTCTGCTCCTTCAGCAGCAGGAGGTCACTGCTGCCACTTTAGCCACAGATTTGTTTGTTGCCGGTCTGGGTGAGCAGGCAGGTGAGTATGCCTACAGTCTGGTCAATCAGCTGCGCAAGAGAGGACTGAGGGTCGCTATGGATCATGCGGGTAGGAGTCTGAAGAGTCAGATGAAGCAGGCGGACAAGGTTAATGCCTCTTTTGTTCTCATCATAGGCGACGATGAGCTGAAAAACCGGGCAGGACTGCTACGCAATATGAGCAGTCAGGAGCAGCAGAGTGTGGAGTTAAGCGAGGATGAAGTTGAAGCGGTTGTTTCCTGTCTGCTCTAACGATAGCTGCCTGTAGAGGACGGAATGCATGTTTTCTTGTCCTCAATTGAGAAATAATCCGAATAAAGTAGACTACTACAGCAGAGTACAAGAAAGAGCAATTCCCGACTATTAACAAGCGATCCGGGAAACGAGCCGACCATAGATTTTGGCAATAGCTGCAAAAAATGCGGCCTAAGGGCTCTTAACGAAAAGGTAAAATAGATATCATGGAATCAATGGGAAGCTTGCGGCGCACGCATAATTGTGATGTGCTCGGCAAGGGAAATATCGGAGAAGAGGTTGTTCTCATGGGCTGGGTGCTGCGCAGACGGGATCACGGCGGCGTCATCTTTATCGATCTACGGGATCGTCGGGGCATAACCCAGGTGGTATTCAATCCCGAGGTAAACCCGGAGGTTCATGCCAAAGCGCATCGGCTTCGCAGCGAGTGGGTTCTGGCCGTAAAAGGTAAGGTAGAGGCAAGGCCTGCCGATATGGCTAATCCCAAACTTATCACCGGGGAGATAGAGGTTCTGGTCGACGAATTGCGTATTCTTAACACCAGTGAAACGCCGCCTTTTCCCCTTGATGAAGAAAGTGAAATTTCCGATAACCTCCGCCTGCAGTATCGCTATCTTGATCTACGTCGCCCGGAAATTGGGGCCAACCTGCTGATGCGGCACAAAGCCGTACAGGCAATTCGCAACTATCTCAATGATCAGGATTTCCTTGATATTGAAACACCGGTGCTGACCCGGTCAACCCCTGAAGGCGCCCGGGACTATCTGGTACCAAGCAGGGTCAATGCCGGAAAATTTTATGCTCTGCCGCAATCGCCTCAGCTGTTTAAGCAGTTATTGATGATGGCTGGCATGGACCGTTATTATCAGATAGTCAAATGTTTCCGAGATGAAGATCTCAGAGCGGACAGGCAACCGGAATTCACCCAGATTGATATGGAAATGTCCTTCGTGGATGAAGAACAGGTCATCGATATCACCGAGGGGATGATCAAGGCCTTGTTCCAGTCAACCCTGAATGAAGATGTCGCTCCTCCTTTTCCGAGGATTACCTATGATGAGGCAATGAGCAGGTTCGGCACCGACCGTCCTGACATGCGCTTTGGCTTTGAGCTCATCGACCTCACCGCAATTGCTGCCGACTGCAGCTTTAAGGTCTTCCGGGAAGCCGCCGACGGTGGTGGTACCGTCCGGGCGATTAATGCCAAGGGATGTGCCTCCTTTTCCCGAAAGGACTTGGATAATCTCACCGATTATGTGGTTCAGTTTGGTGCCAAGGGTCTGGCCTGGGTGAAAATGAAGGCAGACGGTGAATGGCAGTCGCCGATAGCCAAATTTTTCACAGATGAGGAACGCAATGCTATGGCAGCCGCTCTTGGGGCGGAGGAGGGTGATTTGCTCTTTTTCGGGGCCGACACGCCGGCAGTGGTTTGCCAGTCATTGGGTGAATTACGAGTAGAGCTGGCCAGAAGGCTCGAGCTTATCGATAACCAAAAATTTAATTTTGTTTGGGTTACCGATTTCCCGCTTGTTGAATATGACGACAAGGAGAAGAGGTATCAGGCGCTTCATCATCCGTTTACCGCTCCGCAGCAGGACAGCATTGATAAACTGGAAACTGAGCCGGCAAGCGTCTACAGCAGGGCCTATGATCTGGTGCTCAACGGTACGGAAATTGGGGGCGGCTCAATTCGTATCCATGAGCGGGATGTGCAGTCGAGAGTTCTAAACGCCCTCGGCATCAGTGAGGAAGAAGCAGCAAACAAGTTCGGTTTTCTCCTCAGAGCACTGGAGTTAGGTGCTCCTCCCCACGGCGGTATCGCTTTTGGGCTTGATCGGTTGCTTATGATCATCACCGGCAGTTCCTCCATCCGTGATGTCATAGCTTTTCCGAAGACTCAAAAGGCGACCTGTCCACTGACCGAAGCACCCGCTTCGGTGGCCCGCAAGCAGCTCACCGAACTCTATCTTCGTCCAGACTGGAAAGAGAAAGAGTAAGTCACTCAAAATAACGGCGGTGACTGAATCTGTCGCCACCATTCGACCATGAGCTGCTACCAACCGTACTCGGCGAGTTGGATAAAAAAAAGATAGGAGCCGCCGAGAAAAATAGTTGTAGCAAAAAGAGCTACTGACAGGTTGCCAGCAAAGGCCTGACAATCTTTGGCAAACTTCTCTCTAAGCAGGCGTAAGCCTCTCTTGCATATCCTGGTGAGCAGCGCCTTTTCCCTGGTTATTTCCGGGGAAAATGAAATATCTATACAACCGTTTTCTCTTTTCATGCTACACCTCCCTGAATGTCTTTCCTGAAAGTATAGCAAGGGTGGGTTATCACAGAGTGACTACCCCCTGAAAAAAAGCAAATTATTTGAAAAAAACATACATGTTTTAGAACGTCACTCAGCCCAGGAATTGCAAAAAAATCATGTAATTTAAAAGCCCAATCTGAGCAAAAATAGCAATTCTCCGACACACCGCTAGCACGTTTGAAAAAGGCTTAAATTTTCAAGACGTCTTTTAGTTTCTCGAGTATTGCCTGCTCTTCACTATTGGTTAAAAGATCGGCCGAGGCGATTTGGGTGGCTATATTGTAGGCCTCAAGGCGATCCTGCTTTTTCCTCAGTAGTTTGGGAAGAGATGAAAGAGCCGCTTCCTTGTCGTAGGTTACGATTGCCGCCTGTTCTTTCACATGACGTTTAAAGTCGACAGGTAGGAAGCGTTTTAACTGCTCATGGGAGAGTATTAGTTGCTGGGCGGCGATGTATTGGCGCATGTCGACGCTCTTATCAGCCATGGCGACCATGAGGATTATGCGAACAACCGCTGCAGCAAATCCGCCGCGCTTCATGGTTTCCTGCCATAGTTTTTCCTCCATTTCACTCTGTTTCGAGTGAATCGGGATGTTATCCTGGAGGCCTTGGTCTTTGAAGACCTCGGGAAACAGTTCCCGCATCCAGGGATTGTCATAGGTGAGTTTGAAAAAGTGCTCCTGATATTTGTCGCGATAATGACGAAATTGATCAAGAGAGGACTCAATGTTTCCGGCTATGGTATTTTCCAGGATCAGCAGAGGATTATCATCATTGACCGGGCGGCGGTAGCGTTTGATCCATGGGGCTAAATACTTCAGGGGCTGGAGCATGAAGTTGCCATCGGAGAGCATGTAGCGCTGAGTACGCAACGGATGAAGCTGGCGAATGAGCTCAGCCGTAGGCTCAGAGATCATCATCTGTACCAGTGGACTTATAAAAGTAAGATAGAGTTTATCGTTAAGTCGAGAAATGGCCGCAACCGGACTGAAGGCTTTCTCATCATCAAGGCCGTCATCGAGCTTGAGGATATCACTCATATCCCTTTCCTGAAAAGCAACATGCCGGGTCTGCTCATATTCGGTGTCGGCCTCCTCGGTGATAACCATTTCATAGAGTCCCGGCGCAAGATAATCGATCATGTCAACGGTACCGATAATAGCAGAATGTTCCTTCCTGGCGACTTTCGAGCCGACAAAGATACCCAGGTGGCCGATGCGCGGGTGTAAAATGTAGACGATTACCTGACCATTGCGTTTGATCTCATCAACACTTCCATAAACCTTGTAAATCCAGTTTAAAGCCTGCTGCGGTGGAGTGATGTTGTCGCCTGCAGAGGCAAAAACGACTATGGGGTCTTTGAAATTTTTAAGGTTTATCCAGTGACCCTCTTCCAGTTGCAGCATCCCCTGTTCCAGTTCATTGCCGACGAAAAGGGAATTGACGATGAAGTGGATCTCTTCGCGGTTCATCTTGAAAAAACCACCCCACCATTTCTCAAAGTTCAGATAACGCTTCTCTTCTGTATCTATATTGGCGTAGAGGTGATAATACTTTTTCCAGAAAGTATTTGCCGGATTCAAGTCCTCAAAACCAGCGACCAGATGAGCACCGTCAAACTGGCCATTACCCATGTCGCTCCAGAACGAAGTCAGCCAAGAACCACCGCATAATCCGCCGCGGTAGCGCATGGGGTTAGCGCCATCGATACCACCCCAGTACGAGAGCGGTGAGCCGTTAAAGACCATGGGACCCGTGACATCAGGGCGGTCAGCCCCTATAAGTGCAGTGGCCCAGCCTGCCTGGCAGTTGCCGATGATGGCCGGCAGTTCTGCTTCAGGGTGACGGCTTATCACTTCCTCGAGAAAGCGGACTTCGGCCTGTTGGATATCGGCCAGGGTCTGTCCAGGCTCCGGGTCCGGATAGAACATGATAAAATAGACAGGATGACCGGCGTTCAAAGCCACGCCTATTTGTGAGTCTAGTTTGGAACCGCCAATGCCTGGGCCATGTCCAGCCCGTGGATCGATCACCACAATTGGGCGTTTATATACATCGGCTGAAGAGGGTTTTTCAATTTTGGTCTCGGTGCGTCGCTCCCGGTGAACTTCAGACTCAGGGGGAAGGGCAGGTGCTTCATGGTCACGACGCTCAAGAATGCGGATGAGTGAATAATTGACAGGTTTCTCAAGAATACGGCCGTCCAGGACCATCTCATAGTCAAAAATGAGCACCGGTGGATGACCGAACCTGGCATGTTCGAGGTACATGTTGCCGCGCTGACGCATGATATCGGCAAAGAGAATACTTCTCTGCCAGGTGTCAATCCAATAATCACAGATAGCTGTAAACCATCCAGGATTTGTCCACATTTCCATGCTTTTCCCTAGCTGTTCAGATAGTTATTGACGCGAACCTTCAGTACCGATGCTTTGAGAAGCGTCATCGTCCATTCGAGATAAAAAGACTTTTAATCTATCATTTTCTCAGGACTTGCCCGCTGCTGTCGTGTTGCCTGGCGCTTGAGTTTTTTTAGTCCGGTTACCTGGACCAGGCTTCTCCACTGGAGCCTGCTCAACCTTGGTTGCTGATTCACTTTTTTCTGCAGTTTTTGCCGCGGCAGCTGGGGCATCTTTGGCCTGTTTTTTTACGGCTGTATTATTTTTTGCTGATGCTTTTGGCTTTGCAGTTATCTTTTTCGGCTGAGCTGGAGCTGCTTTTTTCCTAATTTCTGTTTTTTTCTCTGTTGAACCAGAAGGTGGTGCAGTGAATTTCTCGAAGAGATCGATGCTTGCCAGAGAAGTTTTTCTCATTCTGTTCAGGCTTAACCAATACTGCTCTGAATAGTAGAGACAGAGTTCTTTTCCCTCTTTGGGGATCAATGGATAGAGTTTTAAGGTATCTTTGAGAATGTTCTCGCAGTTTTCCTGGACGGATGTAGCAATGGTAAACGAGGCGTCAAACACCTCTTTTTGAAATTGCAAGGTTTGCTGTAACATAGCTGGTTCCTCCTGCTGCTGATCTGTCGGTGATTCGATAAAGTAGTACGTTTTCTATACACATTTCCCTGGGAGAACAGGGACACCATGTATTTTACCTAGGGGCACCCTTTATTATTTAATATGAAACATAACAATGTCAACACAGAAATGTTGCATTGCAAAAAAACTTGATAGTCAAACTCTCTTGGGATGAAATTGTTTTTTCATGTAATTATAATTATATTTTTGTTAAATGTTTGCCATTAGAAAGACTTTGGCTGTCATTTTGTTGCAATGTGCCATTGAGGTGTGGATAAATAATCAATATTAAATACAATCATGATCAAAGAGCAATGTTCTCCGGCTAGTATGCATCTATCTGTTTTACGACCCGCATGGACTTTGTTTGGCGATCCTGGCAAAGGGAAAGCTTATGGGGAATAAAATAGATATTAAGAAATATCCAAACAGAAGACTGTATAACACCGAAACCAGTACCTATATAACCATCAAGGATGTTGCCGAACTTATTAAGTCCGGACATCAGGTACAGGTGACGGATGTGACTACCGGTGAGGATATGACGGCAATGGTACTCACCCAGATTGTCATGGATAAGGCTAAAAACAATGAAGGTCTGCTGCCTGTTTCTCTCCTGCACCTGGTTATTCAGTATGGCGAGAGTCATCTGCATGAGTTTTTTGAGAAGTATCTCGAAAAAACCATGGAAAATTACCTTATTTATCGGAAAACAATGGATGATCAGGTCAATGCCTATCTGGACATGGGTATGGATTTTTCAAGTTTGGCAGAGAAAACGCTGAAAGATTTCGAATCAATGAATATGTTTAAAGAAGCATTTCAGCGATACGGGAAGAAAAAATGATGGAACACTGCGGAGGGGTTAAGTATGACAGATGCCAACCGAGGGAGTGAGGTTGCCAAGCTGTTTGAGTCCTGGATGGATACAGCCAATAAGTTCTGGCGGGACGTGGAAAACTCCCGGGAGGAAACCCTTAAATGGGGTGACGTCAATCTTGACTTCGGCTTAAAAGATGGTGAGACAGACGATGACAAATATCGAACATACCGTTCCTGGGAAACCTCGGTAAAAAACTTCACAACCTTCTTAAAGATCCTTTCTGCTCCTGAGAATCAGCAGGCGATGGCAGAAAGCTCAACCTCGTTTACAGAAGCGTTGAATCAGGCAGCCGGCGATTCTTTTGAAAATCTGCTAGAGTTTCAAGGAAATCTTATTCAGAGTTTCGCCAGAGCTTCAGAATACACTAATTCCTACAACTTCGATAATCTTGATCATTCCGCGTTTCAGTCTTTTCGCGATTTATATACCAGCGAGTGGCAGAAATACCTGCACATCCCCAAGATCGGGTTACCTCGTGAATTCCATGAACAGGTCTCAGATCTTGTCGATAAATCAAACATTTTCTATACGTATATAGCCGAGCTGTTTTATCTTTTTTCCCTGCCTTTTGAAAAGAGCAACTACTCAATCCAGCAGAAAATTAATGCCATGCTGGAACAGGGTGAGGTGGAAAATGATCCAACCAAACTTTACAATGAGTGGATAAAGATCCTGGAAGGCAATTTCATGCAATTAATGAAATCCCAGGAATATACCAACCTGCTGAATGGTCTTATTCGATCTCTCGCCGATTATAAAGCCGTCAAGAATGATGTGACGAACATTTTTTTAGAGGAATATCAAATTCCAACTAACAAAGAAATGGATGAAGTGTATAGAGAACTTTACGTCACCAAGAAGAAGGTGAAAGAGCTTACACGCAGGCTGGAAAAATTGGAAGAAAAACTCGGCTCATAGCAGTGTGGAGCCACTCCAGCAATGCTTAATAGAGGGGAATAGGCAATGAACAAGATTAAAATTCCCGTTGACCTTATTCTTAAAAATATTGAAGAAAGCCGCAAAGAGACAACCTCGAAGCTGAAAAAGGCCAGTAGTGTGCTGACCGGCGACTTGGATACAGGTATATCCCAGACTCCATATGAGGTTGTCTATAAAGAAGACAGGGTGTCACTCAAGCACTATCAATGTGACGATGTTAAAATCAAGACGCCATTGCTGATCATCTATGCCCTCATTAACCGGGAAACCATGCTTGATCTGCAACCGGGGAGAAGCGTTGTTGAAACTCTTATTGGCAAGGGAGTCGATGTTTACATGATTGACTGGGGGTACCCAACCCGGAAAGATCAATTTCTCACCATAGGTGATCATGTAAACGGCTATATTCACAATACTGTAGAAGAAATATGCAAGAGGAGCGGGGTTGAGAAGATCAACATTATGGGCATTTGCATGGGTGGGGTCTTTTCGATCATCTACAGTGCTCTTCATCCCCATAAGGTTAAAAATCTGGTGACGACGGTGACCCCCACGAACTTTGATACGGACAAGGGTTTACTCAATATCTGGATGAAAAATACCGATGCGGAGTTGTTGGGGGATACCTATGCTAATATGCCGGGTGATATCATGAATCTCGGCTTTCTCTTGATGAATCCGGCCCGGTTGATGATTGACAAGTATGTCGGATTTATGCAAAACGTTGACAACAAACAGTTTGTTGAAAATTTCATTCGCATGGAGAAGTGGATTTTTGACAGCCCTGATGTGCCTGCGGCTACGTTTAAGCAGTTTATCGTTGACTGTTTTAAGAAAAATCTGCTTATTCAGTCAAAGCTTGAGATCGATGGCGAGGTTGTCGACCTGCAAAAGATTGATATGCCGGTTATTAATTTTTATGGTAAATTTGACCATCTTGTGCCGCCCGAGGCCTGTGAGACCTTTACCGAGGCGATTGGCTCATCTGACAAGGAAGATGTATGCTTTAATACAGGCCATATTGGCATCTATGTAAGTTCAAAGTATCAACAGGAATTTGCGCCCAAAATTGCCAATTGGCTGGCGGAGCGCGACAACTAGTTTCTGTCCTAAAACTAGCAATTTTGGCTGAGATCAAGGCATGCGAAAAATTTTTCCACAGGCATATAATCGATATTCCGAGGATAAAATTTTGAGCATAACGAAGATATCGGTCAAGAGGGCATTTTTAGGATGGGAACTAATTAGTGGAAGTGCTGGTTAAGAGTCGCAACATTCTACCTATCCATCATCATTTCGGAGCAGGATAATGTCGTCCAAATGTGAAGAATACTTGAGAACCTTTTGTGAAGTGACAAAATCAATCCAGAACTCTAAGGATCGGGAAGAGATTCTTAAGTTGATAGTTGAAAGTGCTGTCAAGGTTATGGGCGCAAAAGCCTGCTCACTCTTCCTGATTCGTAGCAGGAGAGATCAGGATGGCTTGTTTTATCCAGCCGCGCAGGTTGGGCTGTCAGAAAACTATGTTCATGCCGGACCGGCGAAGGGACGTGATATTACCAGAGATATTCTTAAAAAAGGCGGTTACCTCAAGGTTCTGGATGCCACCACCGACCCTCGTATGGAAAACCACGAGGCGAAAAAGAAGGAGGGCATTGCCTCAATGCTGGTCGTTCCGGTAATAGCCGACAAGGAACCCATCGGTATTCTGGCTCTCTATACTGCTGAGCAGCGGGATTTCAGTGATGAAGATATCGTTTTTCTAGATGGTTTGGCGGATCAGGGTGGTATCGCCATTCTCAATGCTCATCAGATGTATAGAAGAAAGAGAAATTTTGAATTGCTTTCGACGGTGAGTGAACACCTTAATTCATCGTTGGAGATTGAAGAGGTGTTGTCGAAAATGACTACAGAGATTGCTCAGGCCTTTGATCTGCTTGGAGTGACCATACGGCTGCGAGATCGTGAATCTAATGAGTTGAAGCTGGTTGCCAGCCATGGTCTCAGTGAAAAGTATCTTAATAAAGGCCCGGTAAGCGCAGAGCGGATTCAGACCGTGGTTAAAGATAAGATGGAGTTAGTCGATGATATCGCCACCTATGATATAGACTACAAGAAAGAACGTCAGGAGGAAGGAATTGCCACCATGCTTCATCTCCCCATAACCATTAAAGGTACTGTTATTGGCATTATGGGTCTTTATAGCGATACGAAACGGGTTATTGCCGATGAAGACATAGCTCTGGTCAGTTCCGTCGCCAGGCATTGTGGTCTAGCGATCCAGAACGCCTCTCTCTTTCTTGAATTGAAAAAAGACAAGCACGATCTGGAAAACGAAATTTGGGCACATCGGGCCTGGTTTTAGTGCCTTAAAAATTCATTTCTGTCATATAAAACAAGAAAACGGGGAGCATTAAAACTGCCAAGTTGGAGGGAGCTCCAAGACACTTATCCCGTTGCGGGGTTAAAGGTTTGCTATTTCATTCCCAGAAATAACAGCAAACAGCAATTGGTGCATCCCGAAAGTTGTCTTGTAGATGTTGACAGTGAATTATATAGTGTTTTACCTCTCCTTTTTCTGGAGCTGATACTTGTTTCAGAGCCAACAAAAATATAGCTTGTTTGTTCATATTTTTCCCAGATCTCGCTGAAATCACCACTTTGGTGAAAGACTCCGTCCCGTTAGTTTTTTCTCCCTTTTTTTAAGTAAATTAGCTGTTGTTAAATGTATTAAAAATTAGCTACATACGAACCATAAATACCACAACGTGGTATTTGCTGGCCGGGTCATATTGACAAAGAGACCATTCGTTCACAGCATTGCTAAATAAAGTACTGAAAGATCTTTGGCTAAGCAGACTTGAGGTGGTGGAGATCTCAGCTGCAATTCTTTCGGTGGTTCATGCGAAGGTTCTTTCATAGATAAAGAAAAAGGTTTGGAACCTTTGCCTCAATGCTCTTTAAAGGAGGTACTCCTATGAGTCATATATTACCTGAATTACCCTACTTCCACGATGCACTCGAGCCATATTTTGACGCTCAGACCATGGAGATTCATCATGGCAAGCATCACCAAACGTATGTCGACAAACTCAATGCTGCCCTGAAAGACAATGATAGTCTGCAGAAACTCGATGTGGAACAGCTTCTAAGAAATCTCGCTGAAGTCCCTGATAGTATCAGGACAGCGGTGCGTAACCACGGCGGTGGTCACTATAATCACAGCTTTTTCTGGCCGACACTTAAAAAAGATGTGGCTGCTGCCGGACCGGTGGTAGATGAGATTGGTAAGGAATTCGGATCATTCGATGAGTTTAAAGAGAAATTTACCAATAGTGCCACATTGCTCTTCGGCAGTGGGTGGGCATGGCTGGTATTTAATGAGGGTAAACTAGAAATTGTTGCAACTCCCAATCAAGACAGTCCGCTCAGCCAAGGCAAGGTACCGCTGCTTGGTCTGGATGTCTGGGAGCATGCTTATTATCTTAAGTACCAGAATCGTCGGCCAGACTATATTGCTGCCTTTTTCAATGTGATTAACTGGGAAAAAATCAATGAAAACTTTGAAAAGGCAAGAAGTTGATCGGCTGTATAGGTAGGCAATCTTAAAAAAAGCCTTCGCAGTGAGCGAGGGCTTTTTCATTTTCATCGGGGGGTATTATGAGAAAGGCGAGTGATAGATTTCCCAATCTGTGGAGTTAACTCCCCCAAATCTCCCACCGAAGAAATCATTCTCCGAATCCAAAAAGCCGCCAAAATAGCCAAAGGCGAAGGATATCGTCCCTTGATCTTTAGGAATCGTTATTCCGAATCTGCTCTGTTTCGGGAAAACGTTGTAGGTCGACATGCGTGGTCGGGTTGAGTATCTGCTGGTGGCTATCCCTTGGTTGTCCAGAAGATAAATATAAAGATTAAAATGTTTTACCCGGGGAAAGCTGTAGCTGATGCTGTTTTTGATTTCAACATACCCCTGAAGAGTAAAGGAGTTTCCATTATCCTTGAGAGTGTAATGTACTGCCAGATCATTGGTTTCCCAGACACTCAATTCCTCTATATTTGTGATGTCAAGTCTTTCGGTGCTGACCGCTTCCCGACCTAAATTGCTGTAGGTTGCGCAGGAGATCAGAAAACCGAGTGCCAGTATGATGGTGACTATCAGTTTGGTTTTGCTTTTCATTTTCCACCTCATCTTGGCAGGACCTGTTTTTGCCGCCACAGCGTGCCCTTTTCCTTCAAGTTAAGCACCACGGGCAAATGGTACTTAGTAAAGTACATCAGTTTTTTCTTCCCGCCTGTTCGATCAGGTCGAGTTGAAAGCGTACCGGTCCTCTCCGTTTGCCATCACTGAACAGTGAATCTATGGCAAAGGCGGATTCGGGGTGTGACCAGGAGGTTGCAATGGCTACATGGCCCTTGGGAAACGGAGTAACTTCAATATCGAGCCAGTCAAGAGGCGCCAAGGCAACTTCTTTTTCCACCAGATCATCGGTTTCACCGTAGCAAAGTAGCCATTTGATTTTACTTTCTTTGAGTGAATTGAGATTGAGCTTCTGCCCATTAATTGTTATCGGCATGGTACCATCTGCTTGAATGGGAGTATTATATGAATTGAAGCTCATTTCGGTGACGGAAAGAGGAAGATCAGATCGCTCATTCTGCAGCCAGTAGTTCAGGGCGGCAACGGTCTTATTAATTTGCGGAGGTTTACCGTCGCGGCTTCCCAGCATCATAATGTCCCTGAGAAAGGTTGTCATCGGGCCGGAATCCTCTATGCTTTTGAGCTTGTACACCCAACCCATCAGATTGCCGTCGGCTATTTTATTGCCATTTGGTAGGGTTTTCGTGCCATAGTCCAGATTATTGAATTGTTCCGGAAGACTGTGCAGGAAGTGCCCCAAACCGGCTGACCTGGTCCCATCTATCGGAGCGACACAGGTTATGAAAGCATCGACGAGGCCATCAAGTTTGCCGGTAAGAATATTAGCGAGTGCAGAGAAACCTCCCTGGCAATAGCCGTTCAGAGTTACCTGCTGGCCGTGCTTCTTTTTGACTTGTTGACAAAACGAGATAGTATCCTGCAGATCATTCTCCAGGGTCATCGTCTGCACAGCAGGTGTTTGCTGGATATCCTTCATGGTCCGGATATACGTAGGAATGGAGCGGTTGGCAAAGCTGTGGGCATAGCTCTTCTTTTCCATGGGAAGAAAAGCAAGAATGTTGGCCCCAAGTACAAAAGGCGGAATAATGATAACGGGTTTAAGGCTTTCATCGGTTGTTACCCCAGGCTCGGTAGGGGCAACTTTATGTAAGTAGAAACGGTCGGTTTCAGCGAAACAGCTTTCCGGTGTTTTTTCAAAATGAAACCCAAATTCGGGTTCGATATCTTTTATGGCCTGCGGATATTCAATAATAACCCGATGAAGCGTGTTCTGCTGGTCAATGAAAAAGTCATCAATCTTCTCACCGTCTTTCCCAAAGAGCGTAGCAGCCAAGGCCTCAGCATAACGTTCAAAATTCATTTTGAAATAATGACCGTACAAATTCAGGCTTCCCTGCGTATATCGATTAAGCAGTTCATTGTTAAATTGCCCGAGTTTGGCATACGCTTCTTTGTTTTTTAGTAGGGTTCTGGAATAAACCCTGGAAGATTCCAGTTCCTGAAAGATGCGGGTTGCAGCGAGTAAGGGCTTGAGAAAGTCGGCGTGGTAATTTTTAGCACCTTCGGCAAAATATGCAGAAGCTGTGAGCTGGGCAATCATTGCTTTGTTCCAGCTGTTGAGAAGATTG
>JASJDT010000069.1 GCA_030065655.1 Desulfocapsaceae bacterium
AATTGTCTACAACCCTACAGAATTTGTGGAAAAATCCATCATTGCCGTAGGAGAAACTCTCCTCGAAGCCGTTCTCCTGGTAACATTGGTAATCTTTGTTTTTCTACAGACCTGGCGGGCAGCAATTATTCCAATTATCGCCATTCCGGTATCGCTTATCGGCACCTTTGCGGTGATGGCGACATTTGGCTTCTCACTCAACAACCTTACCCTGTTCGGTCTGGTTCTGGCCATTGGTATTGTTGTCGATGATGCGATCATCGTCGTCGAGAACATGGAGCGTATAATGCAAGAGGCCAAGCTGAGCCCACGGGAGGCGGCAAAGAAGACCATGATCGAGGTTGGCAATGCCCTTGTGGCCACAAGCCTCGTTCTGGTAGCCGTGTTCCTGCCATCGACCTTCATCCAGGGTATCTCGGGACAATTTTATCAGCAGTTTGGCGTCACCATCGCCGTGGCCACTGTAATCTCGACATTTGTATCTCTCACGTTAAGCCCGGCTCTGGCCGCCCTTATCCTCAAACCTCATGCCAATGAGCCCTGCAACGCACCTCGTAATCCCTGGCGTCATCCGATTAAATTCTTTTTCTGCCGGTTCAACGGCCTACTTGATGGCTTATCGCAAAAATATGGCTGGTTTGTGAAAAAATCTGTGCGCATGGTGTTTCTGGTTCTGCTCGTATATGGCGGACTGATGGGGTTTGCGGCGTATCAATTCAAACAGGTACCCACGGGGTTTATTCCTCCGCAGGATCAGGGTTACTTCATCGTCTCAATTCAGCTACCCTCCGGTGCCTCTCTTTCCAGAACCGACGACGTGGTCAAGGAAGCGACATCTCTTATCCTGGATATGGATGGCATTATCAATGCGGTTGCCTTCACCGGTTTTGCCGGGGCAACGTTCACCAATGCTACCAACGCTGCCGCAATCTTTCCGGTGCTAGCCGATTTTGATGTGCGAAAGCAGAAAGGCTTGAGTTATGACGGGCTGCTCCAGGAAATGCAGCAACGTATGTCCAGTATCAAAGAAGCTTTTATCATTGTTATTCCGCCCCCACCTGTTCGCGGTATTGGTAATGCCGGCGGATTCCGGATGATGGTCCAAAATCAAGGCGGACGCAGCTTTGGTGAACTTGAAAATGCGGCCTGGACCCTTGCCGGTGCTGCAAACCAGGCCCCTGAGACAACCTCCGTTTTTACTTTCTTTGAAACAGCCACACCACAACTCTACCTGGATATCGACCGGGAAAAAGCCGAAAGACTGGGCGTACCGGTCTCCCGGGTTTTTGAAGCACTGGAAGTGTATATCGGTTCGGCCTTCATAAATGACTTTAATTATCTCGGCAGAAGTTTCAGGGTAACCGCTCAGGCGGATTACCCCTATCGTCTCACGCCCGATGACGTTCTCCGCATCGAGGTACGAAACGATGACGGAGAAATGGTCCCCCTCGGCTCAATAACCACCCCTCAGGATATTTCTGGACCAAGCCGCGTTCCCCGCTACAATCTCTTCCAGTCGGCCGCCCTGCTGGGCAATGCCTCGCCCGGATACAGTACTGGTGAGGCCCTTGACAAGATGGAGCAGCTTGCTGCAGAGGTGTTGCCGGATGGCATTGGCTACGAGTGGACGGAAATAGCCTATCAGGAAAGACAGAGCGGCAACACCGGCGCCATCGCCTTTGTTCTCGCAGTCGTTTTTGTCTTTCTCCTGTTGGCCGCCCAGTATGAGAGCTGGACTCTGCCTTTGGCGATCATCCTCATTGTACCTATGTGTCTGCTCTCCGCCATAACGGGTGTGGCCATTGCGAATATGGACAACAATGTTCTCACTCAGATAGGTCTTATCGTCCTCATCGCCCTGGCATCGAAAAATGCCATTCTCATTGTTGAGTTTGCCAAACAGCAGGAGGACGACGGCAAAGATCGCTGGGAAGCGGCATATGCTGCCGCCAGACTGCGCCTGCGCCCCATCCTGATGACTTCATTTGCTTTCATCCTCGGCGTTGTTCCTCTGGTAATAGCGGAAGGGGCCGGTGCCGAGATGCGCCAGGCTCTTGGCGTGGCCGTTTTTTCAGGGATGATAGGCGTAACTTTCTTCGGCCTTCTCTTTACACCGGTTTTTTATGTCATCTGTCGAAAGTTGGCATTGTTGCGGAAAAAGCCTGCTGCGGAATTGCAGAAAGGAGAGCCGGCATGAGAGTTTTTTTAGCAGTTACCTTATTTCTCCTTCTTGGCAGCTGCAGCGCCTTTAAGGAATACAAATCACCTGCACCACCAGATAATATTGACAAAACGAACCTCACCGAAGCAGATTCCGAAAAATACCAAACTGTCGAACCAGTGATTGAATGGTGGGAACAACTTGATGATCCACAGTTGACCAGACTTATAGAACTTGCGCTCATACGAAACCACGATATCCGCATAGCAATTGCTAATCTTTCCGAGGCAAGATCACTGTTACGGGAATCGAGATTTGACCGTTTTCCCACCGTTACTGCAAATGCATCCTATTTACGGGAAAGGCTGAGTGAAGAAGGCGTCAACGGTCCTCCCGCCGATGACACGGTGAGCACCTACGATGCCGGTTTCGATGCCTTCTGGGAACTTGATCTCTTTGGTCGAATCAGCGAAAGAATAGCTGCCCAACAGGCCTTTGAAGATGCCGCTTTGGCTGACCTTCAGGATGTGTATATCTCCATTGCCGCCGAGGTGGCAAGAAGCTATGTGGAGCTGAGAGGAGCACACTATCGTTTGAGCATAGCAGAGAGAAATGCCAGCAACCAGAGAAAAACCTTTGAGCTTACTCAAACACTCTCCGAGGGAGGAAGAAGCACGCAACTCGATGTCACCAGGGCAAGCACGCAACTCGATCTTACCCTCGCCACCATACCTCCTCTGGAGGCTGAGGTTTATGGAGCAATAAGCCGCCTCGGTGTGCTAACCGGTCAATTACCGGATGCGCTCAGAGTGGAACTTGCCGAGATCCGCAATATTCCCTCTGTTCCACCAACCATCGCGGTGGGAGATGCAAGCAGCCTGCTCAAGCGGAGACCAGATATCCGCAGAACGGAACGGGAACTGGCAGCGTCGGTTGCAGAATATAACGTAGCTGTAACAAATCTATTTCCCGTGGTGAGCATCACCGGGAACCTTGGTTTTCTCTCCACCGATTTTTCCTCGTTGGGATCTTCTTCCGCCTTTACTGCCGGTATTGGGCCTTCCATAAGCTGGGCTGCCTTTGATCTTGGTAGAGTAAGAGCTCAGATTGACCAAGCCGATGCCCGCTCACAGGCCGCACTGGCCCGCTACGAGAGGACGGTTCTTGAAGCACTCGAAGAAGTACAGAATGCCCTGGTCAACTTCAACCGGGAGGAACAAAGAAGAGTTAAATTGCGTAGAGCGGCCCGTTCCAGCGTCGAATCGGCAGTTCTGGCCAGGCAGCGTTTCGATGCCGGTGTTGATGGGTTCCTCGATGTTCTTGATGCTGAACGAACTCAGCTGGAAGCAGAAGATTCTCTGGCAATCAGTGAAACTACCGCAGCACTCGATCTCATCGCCATCTACAAAGCTTTGGGAGGCGGCTGGCAGATAATGGCAGAATAAGCCAAGGACTTAGATAACACCAAGAAAACTTCAATGTTTTAGGTCTATCTTTGACTAAATACCTGTCGTAAATCAAGCGCTCAAATATCAGCCTGATAACCAAAATAGAGCATAAATTTATTCAGCAACTCCTTTTTCATTCACCATTTAGATGATATGTACGAGAACGACAAGGAAGCTCCAACACCAATAGATTTCTACTTTCAACCGCTTTGTCCGCATATTAAACACAGGAGAGTATGGATCATTGAGCGGCACAAACAATTACAGCCGCAGCAAGGTTTCCAGTCCGTTTTAGATTGCTCTACGGGTTAGGGAGTCAACAATGGTACCTCTTGATACACTTCAACCCGTGATCGTTCTCCTGGCATCCGGAATAGCCTCTGTTTTGATCCTGCCGCGCTTTGGTATCTCACCGATAGTCGGCTTTTTGCTGGCTGGTATGGTCCTTGGTCACCACGGCCTTGATATAATACCACATAATGAAACAATTCATTTACTGGCCGAATTAGGGGTGGTCTTTCTCCTGTTTGATATAGGCTTGCACTTTTCCTTGAAGCACGCCTGGCAGGAGCGCAAGACCATATTTGTCCTGGGTCCCCTCCAGGTCTTTGTGACTGCAGGTGTATTCTACACCATCGGCCACCTCGCTGGTCTGCCTTCCGATGTCAATCTGGTATTGGCTCTGGCCTTGTCCTTATCGTCCACGGCGGTTGTCTCGCAGGTTTTGAGCGATAAGGGAATGCAGGGTTGCCCTAATGGCAATATGGCAATTGCGATTTTAATATTTCAGGATATATGTGCAATTTTCCTATTGATCCTGGTTGGTTCAATTGGCAACGCTGAAATTTCTCTTGGCAACCAGGTTTTTGTAGCCCTTGCAAAATGTGGTCTAAGTTTAGGAGTGGCAATACTTTTTGGTCGGTATCTACTCAAGCCAATCTTTAAGCGTTTAATTCGCTTTGACAACACCGAGGTCTTTACCATGGTTGCTTTAATACTGGTGCTCATTACCGGTACAGCCACGGGAGCTATCGGCCTTTCCTTGACGCTTGGTGCTTTTTTGGCTGGGATGATCATTTCTGAAACGCCATTTCGCTATATCATTCAGACTGAGCTGCGGCCGTTTCGCTTTCTTCTCTTGGGCTTTTTCTTCGTCACCATTGGCATGATCATAGACATCCAGGTGTTACGCCAGGATTGGCTGCTTGTATTGGGAATCATGGCTGCTGCGATTACGATTAAAGCTCTGGTAATTTTTGGCCTGTTTGCGCTCATGCGGGAAAAACTTTCAAATGGGGTGCAACAGGCTGGCTTGCTCTTCCAGGGCAGTGAATTCCTATTTATGGTGGTTGCTGCTCCCGCCATCTCTGAAGCGTTGGATGGTACTATCGTCAGTGCTCTGATCGTTTCCGTGGCATTGTCCATGGCATTGACCTCCTTTTTCTTTGACCTGACACTCAAATACATCGCCCCACTCTTTGTCAGCCAAGAGACGGAGAAGCAGAGTGATCTTGAAGATGAAACAAGCAAACCCAGCGTAATCATCCTGGGGATGACTCAGGCAGGATACACCCTTGCCCGGGCACTGAGGTATTTCAATATTCCCTTTATATGCATTGAAAATCAATTCGAGAACTTTCATGAAGCCAGGTTGAAAGGATTCCCGGTCATATACGGTGATCAGGCAGATACCCGTTTCTGGGAAAGCCTCGGTGTTCAGCAATTCAAACATCTTGCTATCTCTTGTCCAAGTATCGAACTGGCAAAAACGTATGAACCGATTGTCCGCGAGCGTTATCCGCAACTTATTCGTTACACTGTCGTTGATAACAGGGAGCAGGCCACTGAGTATAGAAAACTCGGCCTCATTCCCGTTCCCAGCTATGGCGTTCCGAAAGGCCTGGAAATGGCTGTGCTTCTTTTGGAGAATATCGGCATCTCTCCCATGGCGATTCAAAGATGGATGCATGACGAGCAAGTCGAACATCTGGACAGCGTGCAAGCAATCATCAATCATGAACACCAACCATCGGAAAAAGAAAGACAAATAGAACGTACTACCAGCTAAGCATCAGGTAACAATATCAAATATTCAAGTCCATAAGGTGGAATTATGAGCAATAGAGTCGCAATAATTACCGGGGCTGGTTCAGGAATTGGCGCAGCAACGGCAAAACGGTTTGTCAATGATGGTTATTTGGTGGTGCTCAACGGGCGCACCGAAGAAAAGTTGTGAAAGTGGTAGAAGCAGAGGGATATTAACATTACCGGCTCCTTTCTGATGATCCAGGCAGCCCTGCCTCACCTGGAAAAAACAGATGGGTCAATTGTTAATCTTTCCTCCGTATCCGGGCTGGGTGGTGATCGGGGAGGTTTTGCCTACAATGCCACGAAAGGAGCAGTCTCTAACATGACCCGGGCGATGGCCCTTGACCTCGGCGGTATTGGCGTACGCATCAACGCCGTCGCTCCCAGGTTGACCCACACGGATATGGCAGAATTCGTCCTGCAGAATGAGACGATCATGTCGGCTTTTCGAGAGCGCCTGCCCATGGGCCGGCCAGCTGAACCGGAAGAGGTTGCAGACGCAATCGCTTTTCTCGCAAGCCATGACGCCCGCTACGTCAATGGTGTGATTCTGCCTGTTGACGGTGGACTAAGCGCCTCCAACGGTCAACCCAAAATTGCGTAGGATTTCGATTCCAAATCCTATGCGCATACCCATAAACTAAACTTTTTTAAGAATGATATATAGGAGATTAAGATGAAACGTATAGTAATTATTCTACTATTTACCTTGGTAGGGTGTACCGCATATGAACAGAACAGATCAGGCAAATATGAAAAAGCTCAGTTAGACTTCGGAACCACTGAAATCGTAGCCGAGTTGCCAATTAACCCAGGCAACGTTGCAGTCTCCAGCAAGGGAGATGTTTTTGCCAGCGTCCATCAATTCCGCAATCCTGACTTTCAACTTATAAAAATCACTGGAGAAAACTCTTACATTCCCTGGCCCAGTGCATCATGGCAATCCTCCGGTACATCGTCAGACCGCTTCAGTGCAATACTCGGGGTCTATATCGACAAGAAAGACCGCCTCTGGGCCTTGGATAACGGCAATGGCAGCGACCCTCCGGTTGCTCCGCGGCTTTTCGTCTTCGATACCAAAACGGGTAAACTTCTTGATCGTTACGTCTTCCCGCCGGCAACTGGTGCACCAGGCACATTGTTACAAGACCTGGTGGTCGACTCTGAGCGTGATTTTGTTTACATCGCTGATGTCGGTTTGAATTTTGAACCAGCATTGGTGTTTGTCGATATGAAACAGAAGACTTCGCGTCGATTCGGCGGGCATTCTTCACTGTTACCGGAAAAAGTAGATATGGTGGTGGAGAACAAGCTCATTGCTGACGATTCCGGCAACCCAATCAGGATCGGAGTTAATCCCATTACTATTTCCGCTGATTATTCGACTATTTATTTCGGCGCCATGAATGGTCAGACCTGGTATGCGCTGCCCACGCAGGTGATCCATCAGAAAAGTCCGAATGCTGCTCTAAGCAAGGCAATCCGTAAAGTGGGGCCAAAGCCGGTTTCCGACGGAGCGGCAACCGATACCATGGGAAATCATTATTTTACCGACGTCAACAATAACGCCATCTCCTGGGTGGATACCAACGGAAGACTGGAAATCCTGGTCCAGCGAGACGACTTTATCTGGCCGGACAATGTCCGTTTCGGTGGCGATGAATGGCTCTATGTTTCGGTCAACCAGCTGAACCGGACGCCTGCATTTAATGGTGGAGTAGAGGGCGCGGAACTCCCCTTCCGCATATATCGCATATGGACTGGCAAATAGAAGTTGAATTTAGCCAATATGCTGGCCGATCGAATCATTGGCTCCACACCCACTGGTGAGATCGGTACAGCACGTCTAATGATTAACTCCTCATTATGCAGCGTCCAAAACCTTAGATCTAAATCTTGCCAACGATATGGGCGTGCACAAATAAAATTTCTATTATTTGCTTCTCTTGAAAGGAATTCATGAAAAGTTGGAAAAAAATCTAAAGACGATGATTTATCACTATCACCTAGTGGAGCTACACTATGAAACGATATACTTTTGTTGCTCTTTTAATGCTTCTTACACTTCTAAATACTGTTCATACTGGCGAAACCAGTGCTTTAGGTAAAGGTTATGATGCGAGACTGAACGGTTTTCCATACCCCTATCCTGTAAAAGTATTCAATATAAAATCCCAGAATCAGGCTCTGGAAATGAACTATATGTACCTGAAAGCTAGAAAAGGATTTGCCACCTTCCTCTTGTTACATGGTAAAAATTTTTCCGGGGCATACTGGGAATCAACAGCCAGTTATCTCAATGATAAGGGCTATGGAGTGCTCATTCCAGACCAGATCGGCTTCGGCAAATCCTCAAAACCTCCGTATTATCAATATTCAATACCCCAGCTTGCCCATAATACCATGGAGCTCATTAGCTCAGTAGGCCTTGATTCAGTAGTGGTAATGGGCCACTCCATGGGAGGGATGATAGCAGCACGCTTTGCTTTGATGTATCCCACCACCACAAAGCGACTGATTCTTCTCAATCCCATTGGTCTTGAAGACTACCTAAAGTACGTGAAGTATAAGGATGTCAATTTTTTTTATGAATTGGAGCTTAATAAAGACAGACAAAAAATCCGCCAATATCAGGAGAAGTTCTATTATGATGGAAAGTGGAAAAAGGAATATGATCCCTGGGTAGATATGCTTGCTGGTTGGACAATCGGTCCAGACAGAAAACTTATTGCCTGGAACAACGCTCTAACCTATGACATGATCTTTTCAAATCCGGTAATTAACGAATTTGAAAGACTTAGCGTACCTGTTGAGCTGATTATCGGCACACGGGACAGGACAGGTCCAGGACGTAACTGGAAAAGAGAGGGAGTTACTTATAAATTAGGTCAGTACCAGACTCTCGGCAAGAGGGCATCTCAGCTAATAGAAGACGTAAGGCTCCATGAATTACAGGATATTGGACATCTTCCTCAGATAGAAGATTTCAAGCGGTTCAGTGGTGTGCTCGATACCATTCTTGGAGATTTTAGGGGAGATTAATCAGAGTACCAACTATCGATAGAAATTCGATTTTAAACACTCTTCTGACTGATGAAGCGCCCGATCGAGAAATCATTGAGCAGAAGATAAAATGGCAGCCCCAAAAAACAACGCTCCTTGTCATCAATTGTGCTGGATACTGAATTAACTTGCTGCATTCGTGTGTTATTCCGAAAAGTGGATGCGAAAAACAGTCCCGACCCCAGGAGTCGATTCAACCGATATCCGTGCTTTCATTGCTTCAGCCTCGGTCTTAACGATATGCAGACCCAGGCCACTGCTACCTTTGCCTGAATACCCAGCCTGGAAGATAGACTTAAGACGATCTGCAGCGATACCCTCACCATCATCCTCAACTTCGATAACAGGAGTATCGTTATTTAATAATCGGATTGTAATTGTTTTTCCATGAGTGCCTAACGCCTGCTTGGCATTTGAGACAAGGTTAAGGAGAATGCGATCCAAGGCTCCGGCATCGGCTTGGACACGAACCGCTTTGTCCGGTACGCTAATCTCAAAACGGCAATCTTTCGAAACCAGCCATCTGAGATATCTTCCGGCACCTTTTACCGCAGCAACAAGATCTATTGACTCTGTTTTGAGGTGAGAAACATTACCTTGAGAGAGGTGGTAAAACCTTTGCGAAATAGCCTTTAGTCCTTCTACCGCCTCTCGTAAACTTCCTTCGGAAAGATCAATTTTCCCTTTGTATGACATAATCTCGAAGTAGCCGCTCAGGGCGGTGAGATAATTATTCATGTCATGATTTAATCCGGCGGCTAAACGCTTCACCAGTTCCGCCTCGTTAGCTCCTGCTTCTGCCTTGGCTTGCAGCCTTTCCTCGGAAACATCCTTAGCCACCCATAAAACACAGGTTACATCCCAGTTCAACCACTCAATGTTTCCGGTGGGCAAACCGGAAAAACGGTAATATCCGGTTTCCGTTTCCGGAGGGGCCCACATCGCATGAATTGTCTTAGCCTGTCCTGTGGATTCCACCTCTTCTGTGGCACCAATCACTTTGCGAGGAATGGGAAACTTTTTGCCATCCAGATCCCTTCCATTACCCTCTCCATCAACCAGAAAATAGCTGTCACCCAAGTGCGTCATCAGCAATTGCAGAAGTGAGCGAACTGAAGGAGTCTCATGACGTTGAACATAATCAAGTACTGCAGCGGAGACCAGACGTTCTGCGCCATTGCTCAAAGCTTCTTTGAGGTGTTGGGGCAACGTACCATCGGCAACAACTGCGAACCTTTTTGATCCAAGAGTCAAAGGCATAGCCGTTGCCTGCTTTGCTGAAACCTGCCTGCCGGTGTTCATACTTTTATTCAATAGCTTGAACAATTGCTGTGGCACAGCTGTGAAATCGTCTTTTCTCACCTTCACTGTCTCTGTTGTTTCAAGCAACTCAAAGGTCATTTCCATCACACCTTGCTTGTAGACAGCAAAGATAACATTGCTTGCGCCAACTCTGTCTCTCAGGAATGTCATAATCTGAGAAATTGTCGATAAACCTGAAAGTCCCGGACGCCAGTCAGCAAGTCCCTCTAGATGATTTTTTGCTCTCTTGCCTGACTCCGCTGGCAGAAGATAGCCAAGGCTGGCTGCCTTCCACTGCAAACCCCATTCATGATAACGTTTTGCTGCTCTTCTTTGAAAACTCACAGCCAGAGCTTCATACCCCTGCAAGGCGAGGAAACGGCCTGCCTCCTCAGCGCAAAGCGCTGAAAGTGCCCGATACCCCAACTTTCCCGACTCTTCCAGCATAAGTTCCGCAAAACGGATAGTATCCCAGATATTCTTTACGCTGATCGATAACAGACAACGTAAATAATCGGCCACTGGTTGAAGTGCCTGGGTTGTTAACTGCATTTCTTCCAGTTCTGTTAATAAAGCATAAATATCTCCAGTATCCCCAGATGATCTGACGACAAAAAGTGATTTTAGCTGAAAGTATAAAACCTTTGGAGCAAGCCAACCCTCGGCGCTTGGCAGGTTTTCCTCAACTTCTCGGAGATGACTTTCAGCACAAGGCAGGTTTTCTCTGAGCAGAGAATCAAACGCCTGGAAGAGTCCATGAATCAGCTGGGGCAAAGGAGAGTGATCATGATGTTTTATTTCAATATGGTTATCCTGCTTGAGGGCAACAATTGATTGTATTCCTCTCCTTGATTCCTCCAGCATTGTCATGGCGAGTGCATTTCGGTCCCGTCGTACCTGTCTGGTATAATCTTTCGCCCTCCTCAACAGTTTAGGCAGTCTGTCACCACCAACAAATCTGTTTATGATATCGTGCATACGAATATAGCCGCCGTACTGCACCTCACCAAGCTCATCGGCCGCGTCTATTCCACGTCGATTGATCGCGTTCACTGCTAAAAGATCACCCGACCAGGGGAGAATAAAATTGGCAAGATCGGAACAGACAATTGGCAGATATTTTTTAAATCCTGCTCTTTTGGTGAGCTTTTCAGCCATCTGACCCAACTGTTTACCTAATTTAGGCTTCCTGAAAGTTACGCAGGCAAGTTGTCCCAGCGTGGTCAAGCCTCTCACCGAGTCTGGAGTCACTCCACGCTCAAGTGTTTGACTGACTAACTGACTTACTATCGCGGCAAAAAGCTCGGGTTTACTGACATAGGTGAGTGGGAGCAGGGAAGCCAGAAGCTTTTGTAGAGCATAATCAGAATCATCACGGGCACTCTCCAAAGACACTCCGCTTTCCAGGACCTTTTGCATTTTCTCAAGCACCGATTCAACATTCTTCAGGGCATCGGATCCATGGGATATTTTGATGCCTAGCTCATTCAAGGCCTGCAGACCTGTTTCCAAAGCTTTATCTGATTTTCCCAGAAGCGTATACAAACGAACTTGTTCAGCACCAATAGCAGTTCGCGCCGAAGGCTGAAGGTTTTTGGCATCACCAAGTATCTGTTGGGCGTGATCGTAATTCCGTCTTGAAATACTAAACTGGGCAATGATCACCCGTACGGTTGCTTCCAACTTTTCTGAAATCTTACCGGAATGCAGCGCCTGTTCAATTATTCTGCTATAGAGTTCTGTGTTTTCTTGAAAACCTGTGTCGACAGCCTCCTCAAGGCTCTGCAAAATGCAGGGCAGAAATTTTTCAACTTCCGGAGAAGAAGCCTCTAAACGCTCTATCCCTCTGGCCAGATATTTAGCAGTGCCAACAAATACAGTCGTTGAGTTAAACAGCCTTTCACCAATTTCCAGATATTTCCTGGCCTTCTCTACATTCGTGAGATTTTTCAGCAGTTCTTCACGAACAGTTTCATGGATAATTGCATCTCCGGATGTTTTGAGCAGTTGTGCCGATATGAGCTCATCAAAAAAGGAGGTAATCTTTTTCTCAGATAGTCCAGTGGCCGTAACCACCAAGGGGATAGAGAAGGGTGGCTCAAGCAAGGCGAGGATCATAAGAAGCTCTCGAGTGTGATGAGAGAGCGCTAGTCGGGCTTTGATTATTTCATCGGGTCGGCTGACCAATAAACTCGTTTCAACTTTCTCCCCATCATATTGCCACTGTCCCTCTTTATTCTTAGACAACACCTTTTTTTCGATAAGCGCCGATACAGTCATCCGCAAGAGGAGAGGATTTCCCTTAATTCGATCATAAAGCGCGTTGACTAAATGATCCAGCTCTTTGCGGTCTATGCCAGTTGCCGCCGTCAACAACTCTACACATTCTTTTTTACTGATTCCGGACAGTCGTATTTTTTTAAAATGTTTAAAATCTTCAGACCGTTCTGTTTGTCTGGCAAACCCCACAATATTCATCGGGATCTGTTCAAGATCGAGTCCGCGTAACATCTTATGCCAGCTACGACCAGCTAGATGCGCATCTTCAATGAGTATGACAAGCTGGTGCTGTTCAGCTACTTTTCGTAGTAACCTCGTCAGAGCAAGCCTTAATACTTTTTTAGGATTGTTGTGTTTGTCGACCACCAGCAAATTGTTGGGAGCCTGCCAGATTTTGCCAAAAGAAGGGGCAACCTTGGCAACAAGTGGTACGGCATAACCTATAGCCTTGCGAAAAGATACCGCTTCTCTCCTAGCCCGCAACGGATCGCTGAACAAGAGTTGTTCCCCGACATTTTCAAAAGCTTCAACAATTGCAGAATTTGAGTCTCCATCTTTAGTAAAGCGTGTCGTAACCACCCATGCGTTTGATTGGTGCAAATCATTTGCCAGAGCTTCAAGAAGAGTCGTTTTGCCAATCCCAGCCTCCCCCACAATCATTATCCTCTGGTTCTCCATCGTTCTCAAAGTCTGCACCAACTCGGAACGTAGTTCATTCCTGCCTAAAAATTCCGACGGCCAAACAATACCGGATGTTCGCTTTTCTTCAGAAACAATGTACGGTTTGAGGTTGAGAAGGTAACGAATGGCAAGGCCTTCGGGATCATCGATAAATTTTAGCAGCTTACTGAAGAGTCTGATGAAACTTCGATGATCCTGCAAAGGGTGTGGTGGATAACCATTGTCCTGCAGAAAACTGCAATCGGGATCGATTAACCATGCTTTTTGCCAGTTATTATCAAATCTGAAATTACTCAAAGACAAAGCCCCATGCGCCAGACCCTTTTTATGCCAGATATCCATGGCTTCTCGCGCAAGCTCAACTCGATGAATGAATAATTGCGAGGTAAGTTTTTTCGCCAACATGGCGGTTCCATCAAAATGTCCAACTGCACGATATACAATATAGAGATCATCGCCCCGGGAAAGAATATCAATAACTACCTCATCATCACCCATCAAAGGTTGTAAATAACGGCGTACAGAGTCCTCTCCTGCCTCTGTTCCGCAGTTCACCATAATCTTTACAACAACAGGGAGAGAATCTTGATTGCGCACACCTACTCTTAAGAAGGATGAAGAACCTGCCCAACCATTTATGGAATAAATAGGCTCAAGTGCATCCTTTCGGTCAACAATACTGTTAGGCGTCATAGACTCTGAATAAAGTTGTGTTACGACTTAGTTAGAAAACAAAAAGTTCTTTACCGGCAAAACAGAGTGTCTCGAAGTTTTTTCGTCTAACCATTTATATAATTATCACAAATCTAGATCAAAGGAAACGGAAGATGCCCGATTTGGCTCTGGCTAGATGGATTCCGGACTGGAAACACTGGTCCAGCGAGATGATTTTTTCTGGCCAGACAATGTCCTTTTCGGTGGCGATGAGTGGCTCTAGGTTTTGGTCAACCAGCTGAACCGGACACCGACTTTCAACGGTGGCGTGGAAGGAGCAGAACTGCCGTTTATTATATATCGCATTTGGACCAGTAGAGAGTAGATATTGCTTTTTAAAGGAGACAAGTGCGTTCGCCACTTTTTACTCTGATTGTATCTCACCAATTTGGGGTTTATCCGTTTCATCCATTGGTTCTACCGTGGCGCGATAATAACCAGAGCCGCTGGCATTGCCTGTTCCATAAAAGGTAATTTTATAATAGCCGGTAAAAATGTTGGTTTCGAGATCGATACTATCGATAGAGAGGGTAATATTTGTGACAACATTGCCGATTGCCGCCCAATTGCAATAGAATTTGGAAATTTTTAATGTCGCACTCTCAAGAGAAGGGGTATCAACAACACCCTCAACCCTACCACAAGCTGGCGGTATCTTATTCACAGGCGAATCCAATTTGGCTTTAAATATGATTTTTTGATCATCGATCATAAATTCATCGATTTCAATGGCGCGAAGCTCCATCACCAAAGGTAGAAATATACCGCCAATTCCCTTGGCAGATGGGTTTGAATCCTCGTTTGGACACGTCTTTGTAGCAGGATCCGCCTCGCAAAAGCTAATCCGGTATGGGAGAATATTTCCCCCGAACAGCTGCTCTACTGCCTCTGCCGGCTGAATAGCTATTGCTTCAGCTCCGAAAATATTCAACTGAGGCTGGTCAATAAATTTTCCTGTGCCACCACAACCAGTAAGCAACGTAAATGCGATTAATAATATCAATGTGTAAACTTTTATCATTTCTACAACCTCTGGATAGTGCATATGCACTATCAATAAAATAGGGAATCTTTTCATGAGATATTTTGTTCATTTTAGTCAGCAACGATATGCATCAGCCAGTTGCGATTAATATCCCAGTCGTCCTTTCCTGATCGAGCAACAAACTTCTGTTGTACATCTTTCCAGAGAGGAAGGGCTTCTTTGAATTTTGCTTCGCCTTCTTTGGTAATGCGGATTTTTTTTTCCGTTCTCGCATCACTACTTATAACCCTCACCCACCTCCGGCTAACCAGTATATTCAAAGCTCGGTTCACTGTGGTTCGATCCATCCCAACTTTTTTTGCCAAGTCAGTCATCGAGTTGGGTTCTGTACCGATTATCATGGCAAGCAGGGTAAACTGCGTTGCTCGCAGGCCAACAGGTTTAAGGGCCTCTTCGTACGTTCGGGTGACTTTTCGGGCGGCTGCCCGAAGTCGAAAACACATACATTCCTGTACCATCTTAAGATCTTTTTCTTCCATTCCTCAAACCTGTAGACTCAAAAGGATCAACGCTTGATTATTTTCCATCAGAAAAAGCTCATCCGAGTCAACTCACATAAGCAGCCAAACAGCTTCTATTGAAAAAATTGACTACGTAAGTTGTGATGTAGTGTACATGCACTACATTAATAACCAGATAGTATAGTGCAATAGTTTGCTGAAATTACTGAACACGAACACACCGAAGGCTTTAAAGTGAAACTGATATATCTGCTGTTGATAGTTTTCTGCTCTGGAAATGCTTTCGCCCAATCCTCAGAAATAAAAATCCACACGTATGCCTCTCAACCACGCTTTCATGATAGTGTTAACACGCATTGGATTGAGACGGAGAAGAGCCTCATCATTATAGATGCCCAACGCCTAATTTCCGAAAGCAAACGGGCTATTCGACACATCAGATCGTTTGACAAGCCGGTCAAGGCGATATTCATCACCCATGCCCATAGTGATCATTACGGTGGCTTGCCGACATTCAGGGATGCTTTTCCAAATGTGCCGGTATATTCCAATAAACAAACGATCGAAAGTATTAAAAACGATAACCGGGGCTACAATGTCGCTCGCAAAAACCGGTTAGGGGATGATTTTCCAAGTCAAAGCGAACTGAATGCTGCTCTGCCGAATGACGTTGTCGTTGATGGACAGGTTCTCGAAATAGATGGTGTGAGAATACGTGTTGATACTGTCGAAGCGGGCGAAGCGGAAAAAGGTATCGTTCTCTATTTACCAGGCCACAATACCTTGTTTGCAGCTGATGTCCTCAACAACGGATTCGTACCTGCCCCATTGGAGAGCCTTGACGGATGGTTAAAGACCCTGGATGAATGGGAAAAAATATATGCACCAGATACCATGGTCTACATTGGCCATGGCCAGGAGGATCTATTCGATTCGCTTATGGTAAACCAGCGCCGCTACTTGATGCTAATGCGAGATGAAATAAAAAAAGCCGTTAAAGATGGAGCACTTACTGCCGCAGAAACTGATAGTATAGCCTTTAGACTCGAGCGTGCCTTCCCACACTCCCATGGCGTTGGAGGAACTGCCCGTTTTAATGTCATAAAATTTGTTGTCGGACACGTAGCCAAACAATATGGCGCCAAGGTGGAGACGGAAGTGGAATTTCGATAATCTGTCACAAGCAGATTCATCTCATACATCACATGAAAAGATCTCGAATCTAACACCTACTCCTCTCCTCTTCCCTCGACTTTTCAAGTAGTTGTCTTATGATAAGATAATTAAGACAGTAGAGAAAAGCGGCTTTTAGACTTCTGAATCAACAACAGCTGCCCAATCCCTATGTCACCGTTAATAACTCTATAAAAGGTGAACGCTATGAAAACTAATCCAGTAGGCTGGTTTGAAATATACGTTGATGATCTTGCCCGAGCCAAAAAATTCTATGAAACCGTATTCGAGACTGAACTGACGCCTATTCCTACGGATGAATCGGATATTGAGATGCTGGGCTTTCCTATGGAGGAAGGAGCAATGGGGTGTCCTGGCGCCTTGGTGAAATTCGACCATGTTAAACCGGGTGGAGGGGGTATTCTCATATACTTCAGCAGCGAGGACTGCAGCGTGGAAGCATCACGAGTAGTGGACGCCGGCGGAGAAATCCACCAGGAAAAAAAATCAATCGGTGAATATGGTTTCGTTGCATTTGCCGTCGATACCGAAGGCAATATTTTTGGCATCCACTCCATGCAGTAAGGGATCCCGCACGACTTGTAAGGTAGCCGTTTAATTGTTAGCCTTATGCAGTGTGATAATTACGGACATCATTCTACTACTCATTCAGCGCCCGAAATGCCGAACCGATGGTCATTGAGCCCTCACCCACTGCGGCGGCAACCCTTTTAGAAGAGCCACTGCGCACATCACCGACGGCATAGACGCGCGGCCAGGCAGTCTCGAAGACTGTGGGCATTCGATTGAGTTGCCACTGGGCTTGGACAAGATCAAGCGGCTCCAGGTCAAGTCCCGTTTTAACAAATCCCCTTTCATCGAGGGGAAGCGAATCCTTCAGCCAGTTAGTCAAGGGTTGGGCGCCAAGAAAGAGAAATAGATGATGGATCTCTTTGGTCGTCGTCTCTCCACTGCTGTTGTTGATGATATTCACGGTCTCAAGTTTACCGTTTTTTCCCGAGAGGGCGTTGACTTCACTCTCGGTCAGGACACTGATGTTTTCTTTCTCCTTAATACGTCGTATGAGATAATTGGACATTTTATAGGTCAAATTATCCTTGCGTACGATTACATAGACATGACGGCAGCTTTCCGAGAGAAAAACGGCCGCCTGCCCTGCTGAGTTGCCGGCGCCGACAATGACAACCTCTTCGTCATGACAGAGTTGTGCTTCAATACCCGTGGCGTTGAAGTGAATACTGGACCCTTCAAAATCACCGATATTCTCTACCGCCAAACGATGGTATTTAGCACCGAGAGCCAGGACGACGGATCGGGTATGGACAGTTTTGCCATTTTCAAGAGACAAAATATAGTTATCGCCATCTTTTTCCAACCTGCTTGCTTTTTGCGGTGCCACCATATGCACTCCGAATTTCTGGGCCTGCACGGTCGCCCGATTGGCCAATTCCTGCCCGGAGATACCCATGGGGAATCCTAGGTAGTTTTCTATCTTCGAACTGCTGCCTGCTTGACCGCCTGGCCCTGCTGCATCAATATTGATAACAGAAAGCCCGTCTGATGCGGCATTCACGGCTGCGGCAAGACCGGCTGGCCCCGAGCCAACCACTGCCACATCATAGAGCATTTCACCTTCTACCAGGCAGCTTACCCCGAGTTCGCTTGCAATCATCTCATTCGAGGGGTTTTTTAGTATTTCACTGCCCTTGTAAATCATTACCGGAGTCTCTGATTCCTTCACCTCGATCGTCTCCAGCAGGCTTCGGTAGTCCTCTCCGGACTCAAGATCGATAAAATTGTAGGGTAAAGAATTGCGGGTCAGAAACTCGCGTATGCGAGCTGTATCCTTGGCATAACGGGATCCGAGAAGCTGAATTGACGATAATCCTTTGGACGACAACGCGGCTCTTCGTTTAATAAATGCTGAAACAATAATATCGCTGAGATGCGAATCTTCCACCAGTAGCCGCTTGAGTTTATTGTGGGGTATTTCGATCACTTCAGAAGGCTCCAAACACCTTCCCTCAGCCACTGTAGCCCTACCAGACATCATCGATACATCACCTGTGAACATACCAGGGTATATTTCAGCTATTTTCTCCGGATCACCGTGACCTATATGCTGGAAAACACCAATACAGCCGGAGATAAGAGCATGCATCGAGGCCAGTTTCTCCCCTTCGCTAAATAGCACTTCTCCCTGATTACACTGCCGCTTTTCACCATATCGGCTAAGCCGTTCAATATCGCTCTCGGAAAGCTTGACATACGCTTCCGGGAGTTCTTCAGGCGTTAATTTCAAACGCATTTTTGAAAGTTGCATCGTACTCACCAAAAATTGTTGCTTTTAATATCGACAATTGATCAGATCCGGTAGCCATCCATGCTGCCCGGTTGATCGATCTACAACTGATCCCAGCTCATTCATTATTTTGGAGAATTTCATTCTTCATAAGAGGTAAACAGCCAGTAGGGAACTCTTTGATTCTGGAAGGAGCTTCTAACCTCAGAGATGCTGTCCAGCTATCTGAATTTTCATTAGATTTACGAAATTATAAGCACGGATAATGGATAATCAATCTTCCAGAACATCTGCTATTACCAGAATTAGAGAAGGAAGGCGTACCCGAAAGATGTAATGGACCTAATTAGCAACGCCTTTTCCACTCTTACTGTATTGAATTCTCTATCTACAACTCAAGTCTCAGGAAACTTCCTCGCTATGTTTTCTGCTTGCAGATGCAGACCAGACAAGGCTATGAAGCTGTAAAATTTAATTTAATAGTTGCGCTGCCGGATAAAAATTGTTTTATTTTTTCGAGCTCTTTGGAGGTAAATGCTTTGAATTAAGTTCAGCGGAACGCAGACTGTTCAAGGATCTTTACCTAACCGTAATTCGCTATATAGCAAGAGACAGCGCTGCTGCATTTTTAATCAGGGGAGGAGATTATGCGTTTGGTTGTCGTATGTTTGACAATTGTCGGTGTAGTTTGTCTATCTGGTTTTTCCGTGTGGGCAAAAGATTCAGATTGGAATACCTTGGGATTGCGAGCCGGTATCGGCGATGACAGGAACGAAGAATCGTTCTCTCAGTATGAGGTTTATGGCACATATTCGCTACCCTGGAAGTGGGAACCAGAGAGCGAATGGGTACTTGGTTCATTTACTGGGCTTAATCTGGGTTACCTGACCTGCGAAGGCGATACATTTGTTGGTTCTATTGGACTGGGCTTGTATTTGAAGACCCCTGGTAGACGTGTGGTCATATCAGCGGGTGTCTATCCAACCTATCTCGGTGAATCGGAATTCGGCGATGATGATTTCGGTGGATCATTCCAGTTTACCTCTGCAGTGGGCATAAATTACAACTTACTGGAATCCTGGACCATCGGTTACCGTTTTCAGCATATGTCGAATGCCGGCTCGGACGATGAAAATCCTGGTCTGAACTCCCACATGATCGAAATTGGCTATATAT
>JASJDT010000070.1 GCA_030065655.1 Desulfocapsaceae bacterium
AGATAAATTATTTCTGCCTTCATTTCGTGAGTTGGTTCCTTAAAATTATCAGCTTGACTGGTTAACTGGATGACATCTTCATAATCGCCATCCTCAAAATTACTATATGCACTGTTCAGAGCACCTTTTTGGGCCATACCAGCGCATCCACTTATGAGTGTGATCAGTAAAAATAATGGTATTAGTTTCATAGCTAAACCTCACTGATTCAATTTTTAATTTCAAATTCTAAGTTAATGTGTTCCGGCAGGCGATATTAGGTAAACGACCCTGAATATTGGAGATAGGTTCTTTTATCTACTTTTCTGCATCACCTTGAGCTCAATGTTGTCCGCAATATACGATTGGTTGCCATATTCCCAATTGCTTTTCGCCTAATAATCAGTTCGGCGACTACGATGTTAATGACCCATGCAGCTGTCATTTGAATATCACGGATAAATCCCACCGGTTCTCCAACGGTAAGCAACCATGGAATTGTGATAAATACTTGCGTTCCTGCTCCTTGACCTAACGCATAGGCACGAATCATCCAGGCTTGATGTTGGTCAATTTTCTTTTTGAGAACGGATGTAATTCCTAGATAGATGCACATAAGCATCGACCCGCCAACAACAATCCTCACAAAATAAAGTAGACTTCCCTGAAGACTAACCGGAAAGGAGTAAAAGTGGGTCATCCATAGCCCGGTGAGGACGGAGACTGCGCCTGCACAAACGAGAATACGACCTGAAAGTCGGTGCCATTTAGGGCAGTCCCTCCTCGCACTCGGGAGAAATTGAAACGCGCCAAGAATACAAAAGAGAATAGAGCTAATTATATGCAGTTCAACAGGAATTGGGGCCGACCTTGCCCTTGGGTTTTCAGGTACAAACTCTAAAACTGTGCCCATTCCTAATTCAATTAATCGAAATATGCCCCCAATACACGGGACGAAACTAAGCACCAGTAACCCAATCAATATGGCCCATTCTGATTTTTTTAGATTTATCATTGTAATTATATTTTCTATCTATTGGTAAAGGTCCGCCCATCATACTCAAGTACTACCATTTGAAGATAAAAAGAGTTCTTGGGTTTAGTGCAGATCATCTTCATAGATCTCTCGATTGAGAAATGGCGATCAAGAGTAATGTTTTTACAATCCTGTTCCACGAATTTGAATTGTTTTTCTAAATTACTCCGCTGAGCTAAGAGAAGGCGTTTACAAATTGTTTTTCGTTCTTTAGTCCCTTGCAAACCACTATACGGATGCAAAAAGTATTAATAAATAGCGAATTCAACATATGTCATTTGCAATTATGCAAGGATCACAATGGACTGGAAATCAATCAATTTTGACTGGAACCGTGCCCGAGCCTTTTTGGTTACAGCTGAAGAAGGTTCTTTTTCAGCTGCGGCAAAAGCCCTAAAGGTAACCCAGTCTACTTTGGGTAGACAGGTTTCTGCTTTGGAAGAAGAACTTGGTATTGCTCTATTTGAGAGAGTCGGTAAAGGAATTGAAATAACACCCGGTGGAATTGAGCTACTTGAACACGTCAAGCGCATGGGTGAAGCCGCCAACAACCTCTCAATTTCAGCTTCAGGGCAGGCAAGTAATATAGAAGGGAATGTCGTCATAACAGCATCGGAGGTTATAGCTGTTTATATATTGCCACAGATCGTGATGGAAATTCGCCGAGAAGAGCCGGGCATTATGATTGAAATAGTGGCGACAAATATTTCATCTGATCTGAGAAGAAGAGAAGCAGATATAGCTATCCGAAATTTCCAACCCCAACATCAGGACCTCATAGCTCAGAAAGTTAAAGATTCAAAATTCTTTCTCTACGCCACTCCCGAGTATTTGTTAACTCATGGTCCTTTTGCAAATGAAGCGGATCTGAGTAAAGCAAGCTTTATTGGATCGGTCGATAATTCCAGAATTTTGGCAGCATTGAGTAGTTTGGGTTTAAAGCTAACGGATGATAATTTCCCATACAAGACGGAAAACCATGCTACGTATTGGTCTCTAACGAGAAGTGGAGCCGGTATTGGGGCAATGCTTGAATATATCGGTGAACAAGATCCTGCCGTGCAGCGGGTTTTACCTAGCTTACCTGGTCTCACCCTGGAAACATGGATCGTATCACATAAAGAGTTGAAGACAAGTAGAAGAATACGGTTTGTCTTCGACTTCCTCGTAGATGCCCTAAACCGACTCTAACCTAAGAAAAGAGGGACGCTTTTCGGCTATTTTTTGTCTGATCAACGCATTTGCCAAACTATTAATGGGTGTTGAAGCACTTTCCGTACATTTACAACTGCAATGCTATGTCCACAATATCTCTATTGTTTATTTTAAAATATGCTCCGCATCAATTTTTTGCCATGTGCTTCTGCTGATGTAGGAAATATGTCGGATTAGGTATGTATATTAGAGATATACTACTTTATGCCAACATTTTTTACATCGTGAGGGGGGTAGTGGCATGGATAACAAGAAACCAATCGAGAAAGAGATTCCTGAGCGTAAAAATATGATGGAAGAGATGGCTTTGTATCAGGAAAAACTTTATAGCTTGCGGTTAAGTCATGGGGTAGCGCCCGAGTGTTTATATGAAAATTTTCCAAGAGAGCACTTTACTATTCAAAACAGCAAGGGATTAAAAAATTAAAGAAGAACTAAAAAAACCTTAGGAACCACAAGCCGATTTCTCCAACAATTTATTGCAGCAGATACTGGTGCATGGTTACTTCAGCAAATGTATCATAAAGTTGGAGAGGGTAGGTTGTGTTGAGTTGTTTAGCTCTCACCGCATGATCTTGGATAATAATTGTAGTTCTCTGCACTAATAATCCTATTCTCCGTTTTTCTAACGAGACAACCGTCGGTAGAAAACCTTTTTTTGCGATGACGGCTACCTGGAGTATATTGAGCTAATGGCAGAATGGTGTCATAAATATCAAGTTGAGATATGGGCGGGGTGCCTTATGCCGAATCGTGTCCACTTTATTGCTGTTCCCAATACCAAAGAGGGTCTTGCTCGTGCCATTGATGAAGCTCATCGACGTTATACCCGGCGGATGAAGTTGATCTTCTCCATCGCCAAAACGATCCGGGCGTCCTTTATGGAAAGGTAACTTTGTTGATAAACTTGAAATTGAGCTTGGTCGGATCTTAAGACTGCAAAACCAGGTCCTAAACTTTAATAGACCTTTTACACCTTGCTTTCAAGTTTTTACGCTGGTGGCAGAACAAGACGAAGGCTGTTGGTTTCACCCCGGCTCTCTACGTTCAGCATAGCCACCAGAACCTGCAGCTGATTTTCGGAAAAGTCCGTCATGAATTGTGCTGCTACACAAGGTGCGGTGAAGCAGACAGAAACACATCCATCCTGTAACTCACCTTTCACGGTAAGCTTATCACGATCATCACTATGGTCGATTAGCAGCCGAAGAGTTAGATATACTAGGGCATAATACGGCAGCAAACGGGTGTTAATCTCTATATTCTCTGAGCATTCAGTGCTTATCTCAAGACTTTTTTGAGCAGCCTGCCGTACGGTTAAAGAGACAATGAGCGTGAGGATATCGTGAAGGTTTTCCTGCCCTGTTTCATAGTCGTGGCTGTGGGCAAAACGGTTAAGATTATTCATCATTACATTTGTTCTCTTCACCTGCATTGAAATGGTATCTGATACGGCTTTTACCCGTTCGGCACTTATATTTTCTCCGCCACTCATCATAACCAAATCATCAAGCAAACCGGCATTTTCATTAATTATAGCCATGGTGTTCTTGATTTCGTGAGATATGGACGCACATACTTTGGAAAACGCCTCTATACAGGCAGCTTCAGCTGTGGCATTGGCATGCATTGCAGTTCCTCCTCTTTCATTGCTGTATGCGTGGAGTTGGTTGAGAGTTCTTTACTGGTACCGCCACGCTTGGGCTAATACCGCCATGGTGCTATGCAGCTTTTGCCTTGGCATACGCCTCTTCAATTTTTCCTATGAGCTGGTTGAGGTCAACCGGCTTCATGATGTAATCAAAGGCACCCTTTTCCATCCCCTCTTTCCCAGCTTCAAATGAGCCTTGGCCGGTAAGTATAATAACTTCAAGGGCCGGAAAATCCTCCTTTAACTTGGCCAGTACTTCCAGACCGTTAAGATCGGGCATTTTGAGGTCGAGTACCACTACATCCGGAGTGTCTTGTTTGACTGCCTGAATTGCTGCACCACCGGAGTTTACCGTGGTAACCTCAAAACCTCTCAGTTTCATCCTGGTTCCCAGTGTTTCTAAGAATTCAACTTCATCATCAGCAATCAGAACTCGAATATGCTCTTTCTCATGCAGTTTCATATCTAATTTTCCACCGGTATTGTTATAGTGAAGGCTGTACCTTTGCCTACTTGAGAACGAACGGTTATGTCGCCCCCTAATTTTTTAATGAGACCATAGGTAATTGACAGCCCCAGGCCTGTTCCCTTGTCTGAATCTTTGGTTGTAAAAAACGGCTCGAAGATGTGTGGCAGAACATCATCAGTAATGCCTGGACCATCATCCTGAATAACAACTCGCACATCACCAGCTACAACGTGACTCATTATGGAAATATGGCCGTCCTTGCCGACCGCATCAATAGCGTTATTGAGAATGTTGAGAAAAACCTGCTGCAGCTGCATCTGATCACTGAAGACCTCAGGGAGATCATACTGTAGCTGGGATTCAATTTTAATGCGATTCGTCAGCATCAAGTTATCAAGAAAAACCATCACTTCTTTAAGAACATCGTTCACCTGCAGTTGCTGATTTTTCACCTCCTGGCGTTTGGCAAAGCCAAGAAGCCGATGTGTAATGGTGCTGCATCGTTTAACACTCTTGCCGATGGACTCCAGGCATCCGGTAATCATTTCTTTGTTTTCAAAATCAGGAGAAACTGCCAGAATATCACCTGCCAGACCAGCCTTTTCATTGATTATCGCCAGAGGATTATTAATCTCGTGCCCAACTCCTGCTGCCAGACGGCCGATTGATGCCAACCGGTCTGAATGCTCGGCCTCCTGGAGCAGTTTCATGTGAATCTCATCTGAACTGCGTATGAGATTGGTAAGCAGATTTGCTAGACCGTAGACGATGAGAACATCGATAATAATGCATAGTAGGACAATGGTTGCGAGGCGATTGCGAAAATCCAGCCAGTCCTGTTGATGCACATACTCTTTTTCCACCAGCACCAGTGTCCAGGGTGTCTTTTTTATCCTCCCGCTTCCGTGAAAATAGTTCTCCTCAGTTTGATAAAACGAATATTCATTTGATACTGCCCTCTTTTCCTTGTATTTCGAAAACGCCTCACCGTAGAGCGAAGAAGAGGTCTGCATAATCCCGATCTGATCGATGAGGAAAAGGTCATCTATTCTTGCTGTCTTAATGGTATTGATAAAGTTTTGCAGAGTCGATGCGTCTATGGTAGTTCGCAAGACCCATTTTTTTCGGCTGTTCGGGTCAAAACTGCTGACTGCTATGGTAAAATGGGGAACCTCACGAAATCCCAAATAAATATTGCTGATGTAGATGCCACTTTCCAATACTTCAGTAAACCATTGTTCATTTGAATAATCTGTACCTTCTAAATCATAGGGTCCATAGTAGGATTGTTGTATTCCACGAGAATCGATGACGCCGATATCGGCAAAAAAGGTGTAATGCTGTTTGAGCCTGATAAACAGCTTTTCCAGATTTGCCTGTACGGTGAGCTCATCATATCGGTCCTGCCATGCACTGAACTCAATAACTGTTCTCAGGTTTTCCACCATTGCTGAAATTGCTCGGATTGACTTGTCCAATCGAGATTCCAACTGGTCGCGCTCCTCTTTTATCAACAGATCAGTATAATTGTTGTAGCTTAGCCCGGCGATGATAAGAAGCGGTATAATGGTGATTGCCATAATGGTGGTAAACAAGGAGATGCGTATCTTCTTGTAGTTGCGCTTATTATAGCTTTCGCCCAACACTTTCATTGCATGAAAAGCTAACCATTCCTTTAAGGCAATATAGACTTTCATCACGTATCCAGCTGCCCACCTTTTGCTAAAGGAATAATTTCCCCCGACTGCAATGTTCCATCGACCGCCTTTTCCATGGCAGTCTGCCAGTTGGCTATTATTGAATCGTACACCGTCACCTTCTTCCACGTCAGAAAATTGTAATGCAGCTCTTCAATGCCTCCGCAAATCACATCTGTTATATTTAAGTCAACTATCATCTGACACAACTCATCATCGGAAGCACGTTCCATAATGATGGTCTTCGGCTCACTTGTTAGCTTACCGATGTTCTTATCAAATTCTGCGATGATAATTTCCGTGGCCAAGTCGAACCGCTGAGCAACAAAATCACCCTGCACCGGAATAAGCAGCTTTTCCATGAAATATTACCGCCCTATGACAGTTTGTAATGTTTCATTTTTCGCCATAACTTCATTCTGCCCCAGCCGAGAGCAGCAGCACTCTTTGTTCTGTTACCCCCAAATTCCTTGAGTTTGTCAATAATCATGGACCGCTCAATCTCTTCCCAGCTGTCCTTGTCATCAGTCCGAGTTTCTTCAGAATAGCGAGGTATCGTCTCGGTCTTCTCTTGCTTTCTCTGATCTCCGCCGGGAGGTTCCTCGGCAATCTTCTGCGGTTCAAAAATGTAGGAGGGCAGAACATCTTTATCAATATGTTTGTCTTTACACATATTTACTGAAAATTCGACGATGTTTTTCAGCTCTCTTATATTGCCTGGATAATTGTACTGCAGCAGTGTTTCCATCGCTTCCGGGGTAAATCCAACAATAGATTTACCAAGTGAACTGGTAAACTTCTTAAAAAAATAATCAACCAGATAACGGACGTCTTCACCTCGCTCACGCAGGGGAGGTAGATGCAGATAGAGCACATGCAGGCGATAAAACAGATCTTCGCGGAATTCCTGTTTCCGAATCTGCTCTCTCAGCGGGCGGTGCGTAGCGGCAATTACCCGTACATCAACTTCTAATTTTTGTTCGCCGCCAACAGGCAGGAACGCGTTGTCATCAAGAACTGAGAGCAATTTAACCTGCAGGGGAAGAGGCATATCGCCGATTTCTGTCAGAAAAAGAGTCCCCTTGTTGGCAAGCTCAAACATGCCCGGCTTGTTCCGGGTTGCCCCGGTAAACGCACCCTTGACGTGACCGAAAAGCTCAGATTCCAACAAACCTGAAGGAAGAGCTCCACAGTTAACTTTTATGAAGGGATAACGAGCCCTGGATGAGGACTTATGAATAATTTCTGCAATCTTATCTTTCCCTGTCCCCGTTTCACCAGTTATCATCACAGAAGCATCGGTATGGGCCATTAGCGGGACAAGGTTGAAAACCTCCTGCATCTTCGGGCTATAGCCAATAAGCTCAGTGGTCTCCGAGGAGAGTATTCCCTGTTGATTTTCGGCATCTGTTGCAGAGGTATCTTCAGCCACGACTAGTAGCCCGCAACGGCTGCCATCTATTCCATCAAGCGCAGAAACGGTATACTGAATGGGGATTTTTCGCCTTGAGCGATTAATGAGATCTCCCGCAACTGACTCGGCTTTTCCTGTCTTCAGCACTTTAGAATACAGCTGCCCTTTGCTGTTGCCTGCGTTTGAGCGAACCACTAGTTCCCCATGTATGCCGGTGACATCTTCCCTGGTATAGCCGGTAATGGCCTCCATTAGACGATTCATATGCACAACGCAGAAAGAATCGTCAAGGATCATCGTTGCATGAGGAATTCCCTCAAGCAGCAGAGGTATGTCATAATGTTTGTTCATTTTTCCAAATAACTGGTATCACCAATGGATATGATTTGAGCAGCCCATGTATTTATGATCTTAACCGGTCCGTGATTCATACCCGTTTTTCCCTATGAAGGTAACATGTTAGGTCTCTTTACCCGTTGGAAGGATGGCGTGGCGTTGACCGGGCGTTTCGTTGCCGACAAGGAATCACTGAAACATACCCTCAAGCAACGAGAAACCGAACTCAAACGACTTGATCTCATGCTATCCATGCGCAAACCCTGCATTGCGGTACTGGAAAGCAAGGCGAATCTGCTCGGCGCATTTCTGCTCAAAGATATCAACCCTTTATTGTCGACGTAGATAAAAAAATCCCAAGTATATAAAAAATTATTCTGGAGATGTGTAAAAACTGTTTATTTCTGGGCTAAAAGACTTTCATTGTATTTCTTTTTTGCCAGCAGAATAACCTCAAGCAAATAATCAAAATCCACCGGCTTCAGACAAAAATCAAAAGCTCCATCTTTAATGCCGCGGATGGTGTGGTCAAGGGAACTGTGGCCGGTAACTATGACAATTTCCGGGGGTGGTTGTAACTTCTTCATCTCAAGCATGCACTGCAACCCGTCCAGGCCCGGCATAGCAACATCCATAACAACTACGTCGAAATCAGCCCGGCTGAGCCAATCAAGACCTTCAGGGCAACCTCCGGCGATTTCGAAACCGAGCCCTCTTTTTTGGAAGAATTTACCAATCAATTCAAGGTATTCTGGTTCATCATCTACCACCAGTATTTTTTTTTGTATATCCATCTCACCCTCTCATACGGAAGCCGTTGATAGCATTTCATCGATTTCCTTAAGGAACTTTTCCTCGTAACGCTTAACAGCACCTTTTTGGTCCATCACCATATCGATCTGCCTGGAGTGAGTAATGAGATAGCCAAGCACCTGCAATCGCTTCTCGAGATACTCACGCGGCTGTCTTTTGATCCGCGCCAGCAGGATATCCGCCTGTAACTCAATGCGAAAATCATATTCCCGAAGAACGTCGGCAAGCAGTCTCACCCGCACTGCCTTGCGGCGCATATCGGCAGCACCGCCTTTAAATCTGAAGGTAATGTAACTCTCCGTGAGAAAATCACTGATGTATGATTCGACCATTGCATAGTGATAGCCTAATCTGACACTGAGGTTACAAAAATTTTTGGAGATGAGAAAGTAATTTTTCGTATTCATTGCGGATCCGACTGCAGGATCAAGCTCAGGCCGCATGGCCGACTGGAGAAGAATCGAACCAAAGCCACGGGCACTGATGGGCGGCGGCCCCTGCCAGGGCGAATAGGAAATACCACGCCAGACCGCAAGCATGGGCACGGAGACGATGTCGTCGAGATGGATGGACTTCTGGTCCTCCACCGCACCCTCACGAATACCATTGGCCAGGTTGACAATCCACCATTCCAGAGGAACTTTTGCCACTAACCTTTTAGCCATTTTGGTATTGAAACTGAATCTGTCCCCGAAATTAAACATCTCCGTGACCGATTTCTCATGGCAAAAACGGGTTATGTCGTGGAGTGTTTCACAATAGGAAGGTTTGAACTGTATAGCAGCAGGATCGTTAAGGTTCAGCGGGGTAATGTGCCGGAGGGCATCGGTGGTCAGACGCTGTACAGGACTGCCCGCCATGACATCGCGAGGTGGTTTCATCTGGGCTAGGGTTGTCTTGCAGCAGCCTGGAAATATCTTCCTCTCGCTGCAGTTGACCGTTATTTCTTTGCCTTCGGGAAGGGTTGCCAGCAGGCCCGGCAGACCGAAAATTGCCGGCAGAGAAAATTCCCTGGCCACGGTGGCCAGATGGCCCGCTTCGCTGCCGTGTTCTGCAAGTATGGCCCCGGCCCGGCCAAGCAGTGGCGCCCAGTCGGGTAATGGATATTCCACAACCATTATTCCCCCCTTGGGGAAGGTGTGCATATCCTCTTTGGTGCGAATATGGTACACCGGGCCACAGGCTATGCCACCGCTGGCGCAGACTCCACCATTGAGAAGGGTAGGTTGTTCGCCCGCCTTGACGATATTCTCCGGGGCAATCAACTCTTTTTGCTCGGCCGGAATAAGAACGGGTCTGCTTTGCAGAATATAAAGCTTGCCCTCTTGATCAAAAGACCATTCTACGTCTTGAGGGCCTTCGAAGTGGTTTTCCAACAGCAGGGCAGCGTGGGCAATCTCTGCCAGCATCTGCTCGCTGAGCAGACCGGGAGTAGGAATGGCAATTTCTTCGATGAATAGATGGGGCTCTTCACGATTGACTAGATAGGTCTGGGATTGTGCTGAGCCCTCCACCACGCCGGAGCCCAAGCCTTGGGTGGCGACAATACGTACCGTCGGTCCGGCGGCAGCCGGATAGGTTGAGTAGGCGACACCGCTGACATTGGCATTCACCATGGCCAGACAGCCCACACACATTTCGATGTCTTCATGCCGGAAACCACGTCGACGCCGGTAGGCGATGGCTTTTGGGCCGTACTTGCCTGCTATCACCTTTTTGTAGGCCTCAGCAAGATGGTCACGATCAACATTGAGAATGGTCGTGTAGAGACCTGCAAAAGAAATGCCGGTGCTGTCCTCCCCAAGAGCACTGGAGCGCAAAGCAACCAGACAACCTTCTCCGTGCTTTTTCTCTAGGTTGGCGTAGTGCAACTGTAAAAGTTCTTCAAGATCAGCCGGCAGGGGAGTGTTAATAATCATTTGCTGCAACTCATCGCAGGTGGCATAAAGGCCCTCCATATCATCCGGATCGAGGATTTGCAACCGCCTGTTCATTTCGGCCAGATGACCTTGAGTGATGAAGTAGTTGGTGGCCGCTGCTGTCAGCACGAAGCCCTGGGGAATAGTGATACCCTGAACATTAGCTGCTTCAGCGAGATTAGCCATTTTGTCACCGGTTAAATCACGAATCTTGCGACTGACCTCGGTAAGAGGCAAGATTGAGGGTCCCTTGGGAGGGTCGGGTTTTCTCTCGATGACCGCTTCAATTTCCTTGCTGATGAAATCAAAGCGATTTTCAAGCTCTGCGTATTTGCCCCCGGATAACTCCCTCAACTCTCGAATCATTTTGTAGACATTAACGAGGATAGCGGTAACCTTCGAACGCACCGCCGCCATGCGATAGCTCTCACCGCTGTAGTAGATTTTTTCCAGATCCGCCATGGCCTGCAAGGCATTGTTATTGGCGGTCAGCAGGCGTCGAAAATGGCGATAGCGCTCTGTGAATGCCTGTTCGAGATCTTGAGCATCCAGAAGAGGTTCTCGTTGACCTTTAAATATATTTCTGAAGCGGTTGAGCAGATTGGACATGGCAGACTGTCCTCACATGTTAGGTTGCTGGGCTGGGAAGGGAAATACTAAACTGCGTTGGTGCCTCTTGCTGAAGGCATTAATAATATAGTCAACGCACCGGGACCGTGTCAAGCCGACACGGTCCCGGCTTCCCTTAATGCGCGATACGCAGGCCCAATCCCTCAAATAGATAGAGGATGCCAAAACCGTACCACAGGGTATAGAAAACATAGAAGGTCAGTGCGACGATAACCAATGCCAGGTTATCTTTATAACTGCTGGCTTCTATGCCATAGTAGTTATAGGCCGGTTCCAGCGCCCTCTTCTGAAGGGTGGAAAAGACCTTCGCTTTATCAAAAGCCTGCTGCTTGTTCAGCGAAAGCTGGATACCTATAGATGCATTCCACCAGTTGTAGACAACCTGCTTTCCGGAAAAGCCGTATTTCGTATTCAACTCACCGGATTCATTACTGAACAGGGCACTGGCATCGCTCAGTGAAGCGAGGAGTATCTTGCCCATGTCGCCTTCCACCGTCAGTTCGGTTCCATTTGCCGAAGCGGAGGCACCACTCGCCGTGAAGAGCTGAACTGTCTGCTGAGCTTGCTGCTCATCCTTCATGGAAAAAGTTACCTTGATAGTTTGATTTTCATACTTTTCCACCTCTTGGGTAACCGCAGGAATAAAGTTGGAAGAGCCTTTGGAAATCATATTGAAGAGGTTGTCGAGATAATCAAGGCCATTGACCTTGCCGGGGAAAACCGGCATAAAGATGACCGCAAGTACAACGAAGAAGCTCGCCAGCAGGAGAATTCCTCGCGTTATCAGTTTCTTAGAACTACTCATATCAGTGCTCCTCTGATTTCAGATTCTTGATGTTTGCGAAAAAGACGTAGAAGACCCATACCGTGAATCCGCCGATTACCAGGAAAAACAAAGTATTGCCTATGTAGCTAAGCATAAGGCCGGTGCCTTGGGTGATGTTGATGTACCCAAGTCCCTGCAGCTTTTCAGGCAAGGCGAAGAAACGGTTGATGAAGCCGGCGCTCACCGCCAAGGCGAAAAAGCCGCGAATCATCAGACCAGGTACGACCTTGGTGACCAGGGAACCAATCTGTACACCGATCAGGGAGCCCAGAAGCATGCCCATGGCCAGGGTGTAGAAAACAAAGCCGTAGAAGGCATACTGGCTCAGAGCACTGTAACCAGCGGTGAAGACGATCTGAAAAATATCGGTACCGACTGTGGTCATGGAGGATACGCCGAGACCATAGACGAAAATGGGGAAGGTGAGAAAACCACCGCCTACGCCCATAATCGCAGCGGCAAGACCAACGAGCAGACCACTGATTACCAGAAAGACAGCTGATATTCTCCGGCCACCTGGGGTCACCCCCTCATCGAAGGTCAGCATCGGAGGAAGATTGACTGACTGCAGCTTTTGGCCCAACGGTGCGATCTCTTCTTCACGGCTGCTACTTCCTTCGGTCAACGCCTCACCTCTCTTGGCCTTGAAGAAGTCGGCCAGGGCATAAAACGAGAGGAAACCGAGCATGAGCACGTAGACGGAGGTAATGAAAAGGTCACTGAGGATCGGATTAAGATCATAGAGGTAACGGTTGAGCATACCCCCAAGGGTGGCACCGATAATCGAACCAATGAGGAAAGTGATAGCCAGGGAGTAGGAAATATTCCCCAATTTGCGGTGGAGGACACTTCCCATGATCGCTTTGGCAAAAATATGGAAGAGATCCGTTCCAACTGCAAGAATACCTTTCACACCAGCGCTCATCAGGGCCGGAGCGATGATGAATCCACCACCAGCACCGATACAGCCGGTGATCAGGCCAGCACAAAGACCAACGAAGATGGAAGCGAAGAAAATCAGGTTCGTATAATGGGCAGGCATGTACGCCTTTTTACCGCCAATGGTCTCCGGCAGCAGAGTGCCATCTCCGGCAGCTACGGCAATACCGTAGGCGAAGATCGGTAGTAACAATAAAAACAGCAAGGTCATCCTTTTTTTGCTGCGCAGAATGGTTCTGGATGTTTCCAGATCCCAGCGGGCGTAGGCCTGCGACCCCTGGATCAGCAAATTATAAAAATCTCGTGAGAATTTCATAGTTTTATCTTTCCTTGGTATTAGTCATTTATGGTTCATGGCATTGAAATGGATTTTTTCACCTGAGCATCTCTGGACTTCTGCTGGTGTTTTCTTTTTTGTCATATGCTTCCTTGAGATTTTCAAGAAGCGGCTCCATTTCAATCGGTTTCATCATATAAACAAAGGCATCGAATTTTATACCCTCAATACCCGAGTCCATTGAAGCATGGGCGGTGGGTATGATGTATTCGCTACTGGTATTTTCAAATGTTCAGTTGTGACAGAACTGCCTACCAGTGTTTTTTGTGAAGGATATCGCCAAGTTCTTTCTTGGCTTTTTTCTGCAAAACGAGGATTCGCCTTTCCTTTGCCTCCTCAATCCTCTTCAGCAGGTCATTGAGATCGACCGGTTTTACTAGAAAATCTTCGGCACCCAGCTTTACTGCCTCCACTCCTGACAGGAGACTTCCTTTGCCGCTGAGCATGACAATCTCAGCATCTGGATCTTTCTCTTTAATTTTCTTGAGTGTCTCAAAGCCATCCATTCCCGGCATGGCAAGGTCGAGCAAAATAATATCAAAGCTCTGGTTATCTATAAGCTCAACTGCCTGCTGCCCTCGGGTGGCACCTGTGACTTTGAGACCGCGCACCTCCAGTCTCTGGGTAAGTGTATTAAGGAATTCCTCCTCATCATCCACCAAGAGTATTTTGGCGTCAATTTTCTCTTTCATTGACCAGTTCTCCAGGAAAGGGGCTTTTACCATCCCTTTCCATTTGTTAATTAACGTTTTGACACTTTTTCATTGGCGGCTTTAATAGTGGCTGAAAGCTGTTCAATATCAACAGGCTTATTGAGGTACGCAAACGCCCCGAGTTCCATACACTCCTGCTCATCCTTTACTGTCCCGTGGCCAGTCAGGATTATGACCTCAACATCTGGTGCGATTTCCTTGGTCCGCCGAAGGACTTCGGTCCCATACATGCCCGGCATTTTCAGATCCAAAACCATGACATCCGGGCGGTCTTCTCTGACGACCTCCAGCGCTTCTTCACCATTGTAGACTCCATAGGTTCCAACATCACGGTCAATAAGGCGATGCGATACGGCCTGCACGAAATCCCGCTCATCATCAACAAACAGAACTTTGGAAGGGAGTTCAAAATTTTGCCGGCGATATATGGAACTTCCAGGATCCACCTTTTTTTCAATCTCCACGGAATCGACACCTTCTACCTCCTGTGCAAAGTGGGTGATTTGACCTGCCACATCATTCCAGTCAATTATGCGTTCCTTGACAGTGATGACAGCCTTGTTCCTGTCAACCACGACCGGGACTTTGTGACCATGCAGCAGGAGTGTGTGCTCAACCTCAGCAGCAATCTTCATGTTGCTGACAGCCTGTTGGGACTCAGTCGTCCGCAGAATCGACGTCTTGCGATAAAATTTAAGAATTTCTTCGGCTATTTCCTCGTAGCTGCGGTCATTAACCGGAATAACCAGATCATAAAGCGAACGATCATAAGGTTCTTTGCCAAAAAGAAAATCAGCCCAGGAAAAAGCGCTCACATCATGCTGCCGCACTTCACTTTTTGCCTTTTTACGCTCAATTCCCCCTCTTACACCACGCTCCACTCGATTCTGAATGGTATCAACAACAACAACCCGAAGAACCTCTGTCACCTCTTTGGGGATGAGCAGGGAATGCAACCCATAAAAAAGACGACCATCGGCTTTGCTTAACTGATCCGCTAAAACAACACGGAACGTGCTGGCAGCCTTTTCTTTTTGAAGAGTGAACTTATTGAAAACAGATGTTTTTTGAAACATAAGATCATGCAGATCTTCAACCTCATACCCATATTTTTTATTGACGTCTGCAATCAGATCATCGTCGGTATACACTTCCAACTGCAGGTTGTCGTTGAGCTTCTGAACAATTTTTTCAGCATTGGTCAAAGAGCATGGAAATATTGATATTGAAGACATAGTGTCACCTCACTAATAGTTTTATTCTTACTGCGCTTTTGCTTCACTATCCTTAAGTTTGCATTTCCCATGCCATTTCTGAAGTATTGTATTTTGTAACTATTTCAATATTTTGCAAAGTTAGCACTATTGCTGTAACAACAAATGTATCTAAATGTAACTTACATATGTATCTTTACGTATCTTAATGTAACTTTATATTTCGCGTTACAGATCGCTTGACCGAGAAAACAAAGTTGTCAATAAACTCGGCCACATTGATGTTGTACGAGGGCTGGAAGTAGGGTATGGGACGGTTAAACCACCTGCAGAACTGAAACACTGGGTGCTGAGCAAAGTGAGCATCACCTAGATGATGGAGGACCTCAACTTGTGGCAAAAGCCACTGGAGGACATTTGCAAGAAGTCAACCCGGATTCATGTACGCGATATAATGTACACTCCAGCCGAGGGCGAATATGTTAGCCAGCAAGCTTCACTTGATGAAGCAATTCATCAGCTTGTCATTAGCCACCATCAGTCATTGCTCGTCGTTGAAGATAACAATGCAACAGGAATAATGAGACTCACAGATGTCCTCAAACCACTCCCCGAAATCATCAACCAATGTGAGATATAATCTCCTCATGATGCAAAATGTGTGATAACAGATTTTAGCAAAGGGCGTACTATATGCGCGACCAAACGATGCTACGTATTGGTCTCGAACGAAGATTGGTACCGGTATAGGGGTTATGCTTGAATATATCGGAGATAGAGACCCTGCTGTGCAGCGGGTTCTACCTAGCTTACCGGGGCTTCCTTTAGAAACGTGGGTTGTGTCACATAGAGAAATCAAGACAAGTAGAAGAATATGGTTTGCCTTCTCCTTCTTTGTAGATGCCCTGAACCGTCTCTAGCACAAGAAGGGGGGGCAACTTTTCCACTAGTTTTATGTCTGATCAACACACTTGCCCAGCAATTAATAAGAGCTTAAATGCTTTCTGTCTATTTACAACTGCAATGCTATATCCACAATATCTCTATTGTTTATTTTAGAATAAGCTCCTCACCAATTTTTTTCCTTCTGGTTTTGCCAATGTAGGAAATATGTCGGATTCGGTAGGTAGAATAGAAATATACTACTTAATGCCAACATTTTTTACATCGTGAGGGGGGTAGTGGCATGGATAACAAGAAACCAATCGAGAAAGAGATTCCTGAGCGTACAAATATGATGGAAGAGATGGCTTTGCATCAGGAAAAACTTTATAGCTTGCGGTTAAGCCATGGAATCATACCGGAATGTTTATATGAGAACTTTCCAAGAAAGCAATATACTATTCAAAATAGCAGGGGATTAAAAAATTAAAGAAGAACTAAAAAAAAGTTGGTGGGGTCTTATTAAACCACGGCCTTGCCTGCTCCAATTGGCCGGCTAATCGCAGCAATGAAGCTTCATCAGCAAAATGACCGATAAACTGCATTCCTATTGGCAGACCGTCCTCTGTCCAACCTATGGGAACCGACATGGCGGGTTGACCCGTGGCATTAAAAAGGGGAGTTGAGGGGGTGAAGCGAAAGGAGTCTGCTGCAGCAGTGTCCAACATACCAGCAGCCTTAAGCAAAATACCAGCTCGTAAACGGCCGATTACCTTGAGTGCCATTGCCTCAATGCCAGAGGGTAGCAGTGTACCAGATTTCACTGGAGGCTCTGCCAACGTTGGGGTTAACAAAATATCATAGTCAGCGAAAAATTCATGTATCCTCTGAGCGATGCGCTGCATTATCCTTATTGCCTGAACGAAATCGCCAGCCGAAATGCTGCCACCCACGAGGCCCAATGCCCAGGTGGAGAGGTCGAAGCAGTCAGGTGCTGGACGTTTGCCGAAGGTATGAGAAGCTTCATCCAAATCGGCGCGAATTTCCCCTGCCAACATGATCATCGTTGCCCTGGCAAACGCTTTACCATCAAGCTGGGGCGTAGCCTCGATCATTTCATGTCCCAAGTCACGACAAAGTAAGACCGTCTCTTCCAGCACCTTCAGACATGCAGCATCCATGTAATCCCCCAGAAATGGTTCTGCGGTGTAGGCAATACGCAGCTTTCCAGGAGAACGATCAACCTCCTTTAAAAACGGTGTTTTCCTTTTCCAGATCGCGTGCGGGAAATGTGGATCTGAAACGGCTGTTACGTCCAGCATTGCTGCACTGTCACGCACAGATCGGGTAATGACATGTTCACAGACAAATCCCTGCCACGCCTCATAATTAGTGCTGGATGGGTTGCGCTTGCGGCTGGGTTTGAGACCGAACAAGCCGCAGCAGGATGCTGGTATGCGGATGGAACCAAGTCCATCTCCACCATGGGCCATTGGCACCATTCCGCTGGCAACTGCTGCTGCCGAACCACCGCTGGACCCTCCGGCAGTCCTGCTTAGATCCCATGGATTGTTTGTTGTCCCAAATAGAGATGGTTCGGTTACGGCGGTTATGCCAAACTCCGGTGTATTGGTTTTGCCCACCACTATCAGCCCAGCTTTTTTATACTGCTGAACCAGTATGCCATCGCTCTTGGAAACATTATCCTTGAAAAACCGGCTGCCATTGCACAAAGGTGCTCCACCATATCCAGCAAGCAGATCTTTGAGCAAAAACGGCACCCCGGAAAAGGGAGCGTCGCAGTCTAAGATGGCCGATCCAGAGGCAACTGCTCTGGCTTCATCATACATTTTGTGAATGACCGCATTGATCTGAGGGTTGTGTTCTTCAATTCGTTCGATAGCCGCCTCAACCAATTCCAACGAAGACACCTGTCCAGCGGCAACCAACTCTCCCAAGCCCAAAGCATCATATTGTTCATAATCAGGAAATGTTACCATGCTATTCTCCAGAAATAGATCTTAGAGGAGTATAGTAGCATGCTAACTTACTATTTAAAACCGGTTAAGCAGGCAATGGATAGGGATGGATAAGTGTGCCATTAGATAGTGTGAAAAATGGACACCACTTTTTAAAATGTGCTGACCTTCAATCTTAATTGAGAATAAGCGCAAGCACGGCAAAAATGGTAACCATTCCAGCAATAGAGGATCGAGGATAGCGTCGAACCACAAATTCACTCAAAAGATAACTCAGAGTGAGTGATACAATCGTGCCAACCATGAATTTGATATAGATGGACACGTTCCACCATTTATACATCAGTAACTGAATCAAAAAAACGATAACCATATGGATCAGGTAGATAGTATACGAGTTTTTCGCCAGTGATCTGTTTAATCTGGAATCGCTCTGCCAGTATTTCGCCCCGAATGCCACAAGAGTCATGATGACGGAAAAGACAAGAAAGGTTCGAAGCGTTACATGCAGAACACCCAACGTTAAGGTAAATTGACTAAGCATCCTCGCTAGTATCATTTCCATTGCCAACCACAGAGCAGAGGTGAGCATAATCCAGTATATTAGCTTGCCAGGAGTCCTGCCGCTGCTAAACCAATTGCAATGAAACACATAGATTCCCAGGCCGAAACAAATCCCGTATAGACATACACGCGTGATTTGAAATTGAATGACACTGGCAATTACCAGCCAAGGTTCTCTGCCAGGCACGGCACTAAAAAGCCAATATATCGATAAGGTAAGTGCAATCGTTAGTACAGTAACAAGAAGGAGCACCGCATAAACAGATAAATATGTCGGAGTCGTTGTTCGTTTATCAAGATGCTGTGTCTCAGACAGTTGACCTTTCCCTCGGTGTAGTAAGGCAAAAACTAGGAAGAAAAAGAAGAGCAGAGATATAAACCAGAAATGGGAATGATTGAAATGATAGACAGATTCTATAAACCCAGTATGCATTGATAGAAGATCCTTGGTGTTTACAACAAAAAGTTGCCCTAGATCTAATTCCTCATAACCTCTTGAGTAATCATGCATATATAGACGAACGGGTCCCAGCAAACTCACACCAATCAACCAGGGGATGCCTAAGCGTATGAGTTTGCTTTTAACGAAGAGCCAGGTTCCTTTGCGATGTAACGATGGCAAGGCAAAATAACCGGCAATGAAAAAGAGTGTTGGCATCAGAAAGACACCGAGAAAACACAGTACGAAATCGAAGACAACCGAATTGTCATCATTGACGGTCCACCATGGAGTATAATAGCTGTAACTGCAGGCCACGTGCAAAACAACCACCAACAGGACCATGAGATAGCGGATATTATCAAAATACAAGACACGCTCACTTTCCCTGATAGATATAGAATTCATATGTCCACCTTAAAGTAGTCTTGAATGAGAGTGACAAATTCAATACGATTGTCGGCGAATCGCTATGATGTTGTTTACGAAACGTATTGCCAGAACTTTTTAATTATGTCGCGTCATCTTTTAGGTGTAATTTCTTTACAACACACCTAACGTATACTTAACTC
>JASJDT010000065.1 GCA_030065655.1 Desulfocapsaceae bacterium
GCTGGGATTTTTTTATTGCCAATTGAAATTTCATCATCAATCTTGGTTGCGTTTATCGCTTTTTCTCTGCTCGATTTTTTCTAAAATCACAATCAACTTTTCACGAAGTATATCAGGAAGAAGACTCTTTTCATTGGCTACCCGAATTATTGCTGCGACAGCGAGCCCAATAAAAAAAATGTTAGGAAACCACATCGCAATGCCAACCAGGATATTGCTGTCTCTCGCCAATGTTTTGCTGAGCGTATACAAAACATAGTAAATGATGAAAAAGCACAGGCCGAGAGGAATACCGTTCGCCCGTCTTCCTGGGCCTGACTGCAATCCTAGGGGTAAGGCCATCAAACTCATAATCAAGCAGCCCACCGGGAGAACCAGCCTTTTATGGTATTCTGTGAGATATTTACGACCTCGCTCGCTATACATACCAAGTTGTTCTGCAGTTTCGCGGAGCTGTGTAATTGACATAGAATCTCTGTCGACTTTTGTTTTACTGGTTGACGGCAGTGTCACTGGGATATTTACCCGGTAACGATCGAAAAGTATTATCTGATTCTGGTCAGCATCGGTTCGATGGAGGCTGCCGTTGAACAGATCAATGGTAACCGTCATTGTATCAATGTTCGTAGACATTTTTCCATTTTGCGCCAGGGTAATGGTTGGTGTTTTCTTGTCGCGTGTATCCGAAACCCAGACTTGCTGCCATTCATTGGTTGATTTGTCAATATTTTCAACATAAACAACCAGATCTCCTGAGGCCGCTGTGAATTCCTTTTCTTTTATGCCTCGGTCGATTTTTTCTTTAGTAAGTTGGTAGAAAAGTTGCTTCATGGCTATTTCACTAGCAGGAATCAAGGTGATGGAGACATAGGCAGCTAAACTAGATATTATCAAGGCCACCAGAAATACCGGAGGGAGAACTCTATATAGACTGACACCACAGGCCTTGAAAGCCAGAATTTCTGCATCATTACTCAATCTGGTAAATCCTATGATAATTCCCATCATTGCTGCCATCGGTATCGAATACAACAGCATGTTTGGAAACAGGTAAGCAATTGAGCGAATGAAATCAGCAAACTGTATATCAAACTCAAGGACTATATCGAGAAAGGGAATGAGCTTTACCAGAAAGAAGATGCAATTCATAATTATGAAGCTCGCAAAAAATGGAGCCAGCATCTCCCTGGCAAGGTAGCTGTATAGCAACAGCGGTTTTGGCGAAAAATAGTTCATATCTGTGAAGAGTACAGAAACTGCATGATTATTTATCCGTTAATACTTGACCATGAAAACTATCAGTATAGCATTGCTCAACCTAATGAGGATTAAATATCAAGTTGTAACGATAGCCTTTTAAGACTTGTAATAGACCCATTCACTAAACAAAAAATAAAGCCCTATAGAAGAATTTAAAATACAGTATTTATTCAATATGGCAAGCTGCAACGATGCTTCTGTTCAAGATGATATTGTAGCTTTTCAACCGGTATTGGATCGCTATATAAATATGGCAATTTTTAACGGTGATAAAATACTAAAGATTGATTCAACTTCAGGCATTTGGAAATCAAAAAGTAGGATGATTGTAAAGTAGTGAGCTACTAAATGATTGAAATTTCCAGGCCAAAAATAAAATTCTACAGTGAGACAACGAGGTAGCGCCTTATCACTTCAGGATTTTGCAATTATCGGTAGAGAGATGTTGATAAAAAAAACCAAATACAATACTATTTCCGCAATTTATCAAGAGCAAACTATCCTTATTAATTGTGTGAAAAAATGAATGTTTCTTCAGAGATATATGATGAGAGCAAGATTCGGACGCTGAGTTCACTGGAACACATCCGTAAGCGCCCGGGGATGTATATTGGTCGGCTAGGTGATGGCAGTCACCCCGATGACGGTATATATATCCTTCTCAAAGAGGTGGTGGATAATGCCATTGATGAATTCATCATGGGCTCTGGTAAACGGATTAATATTTCTATCAGTGATGAAGGTCTGGTTACTATCAGGGACTTTGGCCGAGGAATTCCTCTCGGTAAAATCGTAGATTGTGTATCTACGATCAATACTGGAGCAAAATATAACACGGATGTTTTCCAGTTCTCAGTTGGTTTGAATGGCGTCGGAACCAAAGCTGTTAACGCTATGTCCAGATATTTTAAAGTAACTGCGTATCGGGAGGGGGCATTTGCCTCGGCTGAATTCAAAAGGGGAAAGCTAGTTGCTGAAGATGAGGGTAAAACTGAAGAAAAAAATGGTACCTTTGTTGAATTCGAACCTGACCCGCAATTGTTCCCAGAGTTATCTTATGACATGGAGTTTATTGAGAAACGACTCTGGCGGTATGCCTATCTCAATGCCGGTCTAAAAATTTATCTCAATAGAACCTGTTATCACTCATCAAGAGGTCTGCTAGATCTTCTGGAAAAGGAACTCAATGGCGAATCTATTTACGATCCCATTTATTACAGAGATTCAACTCTTGAATTTGCCCTTTCCCATGTCGACTCCTATGGCGATACCTACTACACATTTGTAAACGGTACCTATACCAGTGAAGGAGGAACTCATCTTTCCGCATTCAGGGAGGGAATACTCAAGGGAATTAATGAGTATTCCAATAAAAAATTTGTCGGTAAGGATGTCCGTGACGGGGTTGTCGGTACACTGGCTGTTAAGATCAAAGAGCCGGTATTTGAGTCACAGACGAAAAATAAACTCGGCAACACAGAGGTCCGTTCCTGGATCGTTAATACTGTCAAAGATGCTGTCTCAAGCGCTTTGTACAAGAATACCGAAGCTGCGGAAATTCTGATTGAAAAAATTCTGCGAAACGAGAAGGTCCGCAAAGAACTGCAGAGCGTGCGTAAAGAGGCACGGGCTAAGGCCAAGAAAGTTGCCTTAAAAATCGCCCAACTCAAGGACTGCAAGTATCATCCCAGCAAAGACAAGCCGTCGCCAGATGGACGAGAAAACATGATCTTCATCACCGAGGGACAATCGGCAGCCGGTTCGATCGTTTCTTCCAGGGATCCTATGACCCAGGCAGTTTTTTCTCTAAAAGGCAAGCCCATGAATGTGTTTGGGCAAAAGCTGGCGCTGCTCTATAAAAATGAAGAGATGTATTCGCTCATGCGTGCCCTCGATATTGAGGATTCAATTGCCAATCTAAGATTCGATAAAGTTGTACTGGCCACTGATGCCGACGTTGACGGACTCCATATCAGGAACCTGCTCCTGACTTTCTTTCTTCATTACTTCGAACCATTGGTCAAGCTTGGTCATATTTATATACTTGAAACTCCCATCTATCGGGTCAGAAACAAGAAAGAAACCATTTACTGTTATTCAGAAAAAGAAAAGGAAACTGCCACCCGTAAACTTCAGGGTCGTGGCAAAGTAGCAAAAAACGTCGAAACCACGCGTTTTAAGGGGTTAGGAGAAATTTCACCAAAAGAATTCAAGCAATTTATCGGGCCAGATATACGGCTACGCAATGTAACAATGGATTCCGTAAGCGAAGTCGCCAAAGTCCTCTCCTTTTATATGGGAAAAAATACTCCGGACAGAAAACAATACATTATGGAACACCTCGTCTAACCGGCAGATAATTTATAAGAAGAATCGTTTATGTATACACCCCACGGAAAACTCCACAAACTATTTGATGACAATTTTCTCGAATACACCTCCTATGTTATTCGGGAAAGAGCCATCCCTGATATAGACGATGGTCTCAAACCAGTTCAGCGAAGGATTCTGCAAACCCTGTACAATATGGATGATGGCCGTTTTCACAAGGTTGCCAATGTTGTTGGGGAGACGATGAAGCTTCACCCCCATGGAGATGCCTCGATATTTGCAGCCTTGGTCAATCTTGCTAACAAGGGCTATTTCATCGAAACGCAGGGAAATTTCGGTAATATTTTCACTGGTGACGAGGCTTCTGCAGCCAGATATATTGAATGCCGTTTGACCCCTCTTGCCAAGGAAGTCTTGTTCAATAAGGATTTGACCGAGTACGAAGAATCCTATGACGGTAGGATGTTAGAGCCTGTTTCATTTCCAGCAAAAATTCCCATGCTTCTGCTCCTTGGTGCGGAGGGTATTGCAGTGGGAATGGCCACCAAGATCATGCCGCATAATTTTGTCGAACTTCTTGAGGCTCAAAAAAGTATATTACGGGAGCAGGATTTTACTCTCTATCCCGATTTTCTCAAAAAAGGTATGCTCGATGTATCACAATATGAAGACGGTAATGGCAAATTACGCTGTCGGGCCAGAATAGAGGAGGTCAACGAAAAAACAATTGTCGTTAAGGAAATCCCCTTTACAACGACAACGGAGTCTCTTATTGATTCCGTCGAAAAGGCTGCCAAGGCTGGTAAGCTAAAAATAACCTCCATCAACGATTATACTGCCGAAGAAGTAGAAATAGAGATCAAACTGGCCCGGGGGATTTACGCAAAAGATACCATAAAGGCCTTGTACGCCTTCACGGACTGCGAAGTTTCCATTAGTCCGAACCTCACCTTGATCAAGGAAGAAGTCCCGCAAACCACTTCGGTTTCCGAGGTTCTCAGGCATAATACCTCCAAGCTTGTGGCAGACTTGACCAAGGAACTGGAGATTGAGCTAAACCGTTATCTTGAAAAATTACATGCCCGGAAGCTCGAGCAGATTTTTATTGAGGAACGACTCTATAAAGAGATAGAAGAAGAAAAGACCTACGAGGCTGTTCGTAAAACCGTCGCAGATTCCCTAGTACCTTATCGTAAAGAACTTGTGCGGGATGTAACTCAAGATGATGTAGAAAAATTGCTCGAAATTCGTATTAAACGTATTTCTCGCTACGACATAGAGAAGCAGCAAAAAGAAATTCGGGCGATAAACAAGGAAATTAAAAGTATTCGTACTCATCTAAAGGATACGGTGGGCTACACTATTGATTATATAGACGGTCTACTGGAAAAATACGGTAACTCATATCAACGTCAAACAGAAATTTCTGAGTTCAAAGAGGTGAGCTTTAGAAAGGTTGCCCTCTCAAACCTTACGGTTGTCTACAATAGATCTACCGGATTCCTAGGACACGCAGTGAAAAGTGACGATGAAAAAGATGATATCGTAGTAACCTGCTCGGAATATGATAAGCTCTTCCTCATTTTCACCAACGGGATGTATAAAATCATCCCGGTTTCGGAAAAGCTGTTTGTCGGTCACGAGTTGGAATGGTTTAGCATAGTTGAGAAAAAACAATGTTTTAATATCGTATACAGAGACGGAAAAGAGAACCTTACCTATGTGAAGCGATTTACTACCCCAAAATTTATTTTGGATAAGGAGTATCATCTTTTTTCTCAGCATAAACGTTCGAAAATATTACTTTTGCTTCTCGGCGAACTGAAATATGCCCGGGTGAGTCTCATGCCATCGTCCAGGGCAAAATCAAACATCGTTGAAATTGACTTTGACACCTATCTTGTAAAAGGAGCAAGTGCTAAAGGCAAGCGGGTTTCAAACAGAGTTGTTCGTCGGGTTGTTGAAGCCAGTGGAGTAGAGAATAAAGAGAAACAGGCAAAGAATCTTCCTTTACCCGGACTGAGTGAACAGCAGGAAGAAATAACAGTTGCCGCTCTTGTGGAGCAGCACACCGGTGAAGATGACTAAATCAAACATCTTTGAAAAAGGATGTCCACTTAACTTTAGAATTTCTGATATCAATCAGAAATGATTTAAGTCATTTAATCAGTTCTGCTGGTTTTGCAGGGCAAGAGTCAAATGAACAAAATCAGCGATACTGAGATTTTCCGCCCGTATATCCGGCTGTAAACCAGCCGCCAGAATTGCTGATGTTGCTGCACTTTTTTTCTTCTTTTTGTCGTTACCCCTGATAAAATTGCCATTGGCGATATTGTTTTCCAGTGTTTTGCGGCGCTGAGCAAAGGCAGTTCGAACGACCTGCTGATACAATGCTCTATCGTAATTGGGTAAATCCGCCAGTGCTGCGGGGGTGTTGTGAAAATCGATATGAATGACTAGAGAGTCAATCTTAGGACGTGGATGAAACTGATCCGGTTTTAAATGCATTAGTTTGGTAATCCTTGCGCAAGCTCCCAACAAAACGGTAGGAATACCATATGCTTTGGTTGAAGGAGGAGCAATCAATCGTTCAGCCACTTCCTTTTGCAGCATGATGATGGCCCAGTCTACTAGCTCACAATTATCAACTAATTTGAAAATAAAAGGATTTGATATGGAATAGGGAAGATTGGCCATTATCTTGAGCTTGCCACTACTCATTTGTTTTAGTTCGTGAAAATCAATTTTGAGAATATCTTCGTGGAGGAGTGTTACATTTTCTGGGAGAGAATAATTTTCATGATGGTAACGAACCAAGCCGCTATCTATTTCCAGACCGATCACCTTTTTGCTCAGTTGAGCAAGAGGAAGAGTGAGGGCACCAAGACCAACACCTACCTCGACGATCGTATCATCCGGATCAATCTGTGCTGCTCTGGCAATCTCGTAAGGTGTTTTCTGGTGGATCAGAAAGTTCTGACCAAAACGCTTCTTGGGAGCTAGCCCGTGTTCGGCAAGTGTTTCCTTGGTCTTTTTGTCTTTCATATGTGGAGACATCTGGTTCAAACCTTCAAAGAAGCAGAAAAAATTACAACGTGGTGACTTTTGCCTTCTTTTTGCGGAGTTGATTGAAAAAATACAATGACAGGTAGTAACTAGCGATGGTGAAGGGAATTGCCAGTACTACACCACCGACAAGCATAACCACTATGGTTTCAAAACCAAGCCCGGTGATTTCTCGCAGGGAATGTAAAAAGCCCTGATGAGAGGTTAAAGAGTTGAGCAAAAATTTGATTCGCTGCCAACTCAACTCGAATGGCGTAACCATGTTGCCAATAACCATTGAAAAATAATAAATCGGTAGATAGGTTAACGGATTGCAAACAACCCAGCTTGCTATTATGCCGGCAATAGCTGAGGTCCTTGTTAACATGGTAATGCCAAGAATGATGATGGTATGGAAAGGAATTGTAGGTGTTATGCCGATGAAAACACCGATGGCCGTTCCCATCGCCAATACCCTCGGCTCACCTTTTAGACGAATGAACCTGAGATAGAAATATTTGCTCAATCTGGTGAGTTTCATTTCTGGCGATTACCCTAGAGTTGAGCGAGAATAAACGTCATCATCATAGGCAGCCGCTGTTGAGTGGTGTCTAAATTTGTGGTAACCGGCCATGGCGATCATTGCCGCATTATCAGTACAGAATTTAGGTTGAGGGTAATGAAGTTCAGCACCAATCCGTAGACATGACTCCTTCATTGTTTCTCGGAGCGTGACGTTGGCTGATACTCCTCCGCCGAGAACGATAGTTTTTATCGAGAATTGTTCGGCCGCCAGCAACGTCTTTGTAACCAGAACGTCGACCACAGCTTTTTGAAAGGAGGCGCTTATATCCGCTGCCGGCACGGCATCTCTTGATTTGAATTGTTGAAAGGTATTCAGAACGGAGGTTTTCAGACCACTGAAGCTGAAATCGAGGGATTGCGGCTCCAGCCATGATCTGGGAAATGAAAATGCTTCCTGGTTACCATTTTTGGCAATCTCGGAGATGGCCGGTCCGCCAGGGTAGCCAAGTTCAAGTATTTTGGCAACTTTGTCAAAAGCTTCTCCAGCGGCATCGTCACGGGTACGGCCTATGAGTTGATAGTGGGTGAAATCGTGGCAGATGAAAAGTGATGTAGTGCCTCCCGATACTATCAGGGAAATGTAGGGAAAGGAAGGCGTCTGCTCCTCAAGATATATAGCCAGAAGATGACCGGCCATGTGGTCAACACCTATGTAAGGTATGTTCGTGACGTATGAGAGTGATTTTGCATAGCTAAAACCCACCAATAATGAGCCGATCAGCCCTGGTCCTTGAGTTACGGCAATCAGGTCGATGTCATTTAGGGTAACACCCGCCAGAGAAAGTGCCTCGTCCACTATCGGATGAATTGCTTCAAGATGCTTACGAGATGCAAGTTCGGGAACGACACCGCCATATTTTGCGTGAATTGTATCTTGGCCGCTGACTATGCTGGAAAGGAGTCTTTTATCATCAAGCAATACTGCCGCAGAAGTATCATCGCAGGAGCTTTCAATACCTAATGTCAGCATGGGCATGGCATAATTCGAAATTATATAGCTAGAAAGCCAGTAAATTATTTATCTAGCAATTTAAATCAAGATATGGTTTGGCGACATCAACATCTTGATAAAAAACCGGGATGATCGTTTATCCGGTGCTACGAATAGACAATAATTGAAACCTCAAGTATTGGGCCATAAATAAAGATGGCAACTATATAGGTCTTCGGGGTGAATGTCAATCATAGCGCAGCACACAATAAGAAAATATCTCTAAGACAGCTAAAAGCGAAGGACTGTGTCAAACTCAAACATCAGAGGTCGTTTCATCAGCGCTTGGGTACGAACCGAGCCATTCAAAATATGAGCAGAATTCACGTAGCTCTTCGCATCCCTTCTTGATTTTTTCATCATCGATATGCCCCATCATGTCGATAAAAAATTGATATTCCCAGAGCTTGCCTTTAACTGGTCGCGATTCGATCTTCGCTAGGTTTACATTCTTAGCAGATAGAACGGATAGGATTTCATTCAGTGCTCCGGGCCTATCCATCAGACCAAGTAGCAGGGAGGTTCGATCTGCACCGCTAGGGGCAGGGGATTGGGTACCGATAACCAAAAACCTGGTAGTATTACCGGTATAATCCTCAATTCCGCGGACCACAACCTGCAGTTCATAGGTCTTAATTGCCAGAGAAGAGGCTATTGCTCCAATATTTGGATTATTGGCTGCCATTTGGGCCGCAGCACCCGTTGAAAAGACCGGCAATGTGGGGATGGACGGCATGTTTTTCCTCAGCCACTCACGACATTGGGCCAGCGGTTGCGCGTGCGAAGCCACGGTTTGAATATCTTCAATATCTCCAGATCGGCAAACGAGATTATGGGTGATGGCTAAACGAACTTCACCACAAATTTTAACCTTGTATTTCATAAAGGAGTCCAGGGTTGAAAAAACAGCACCTTCAATAGAATTTTCAACCGGCACAACACCATAGCTAGTACGACCCTTTTCAACGTGGGCAAAAACGTCATCAATCGATTCCATGGGGAGATACTCCGCGGAATGACCAAAATATTTTACTCCGGCAAGATGAGTAAAAGTAGCCTCAGGGCCGAGATAGGCGACGGTTGCTTTTTTTTGGGAAAGTCGACAACTGGTTATTATTTCATGAAAAATTGAGCGCAATGATTTCTCTGGAAATTTTCCATCATTGTGATTTAAAAGTTTTTCGTATATCTGTCGTTCTCGCAATGGATCCCACTTAGCCCGCTTGTCTTCTTCCTTAAGGCGGCCAATTTCTTTTGCTAAATCTAATCGTTCTTTGAGAAGATCGACAATCCGGTCATCAATTTTATCTATCCTGGAGCGTACTTTTTGGATACCCTCATTTTGGGGTTTTGCCATAATCATTTCCTGAGGTATGCGAAGTATTAAAAGAATGTTACCCGAAGCACCGTAAAATCTAGGGTAAAGCGTATCCTCTGTCAAGTTAATATAAACTATTATATATTGGAAATTTTCTTTAGCTGGAGTAAGGTAGCCGACTGATAAAGACCCTTTGTCTTGATCAAAGATCCCCCAACTGTCCGTTGAGGGAGATATTGTATGATTCATGCCAGCTAGGAAAAGGCTGCAAATCTTTTTTGATAAGTTCACTTGTAAAATTATAAGTTCTTGAGGACAAATGGCTAAAACGTATGAAGAAATAAATGCCAAGATCAAGGCAGGTGAGGCGGTTGTCGTTACCGCTGAAGAGATGGTTGATATTGTTCAAACGAACGGTCCGGAAAAGGCCGCTGAAAATGTTGATGTTGTCACTACCGGCACCTTTGCACCGATGTGTTCCTCGGGAGCATTTATCAATACAGGTCAAATGTTACCAACCATCAAAACATCCAGAGTTTGGATCAACAAGGTCCCGGCCTATGCCGGCCTTGCCGCAGTCGATGCTTTTCTGGGAGTCACTGAACCCTGCGAAGATGATCCATTGAATAAGATTTATCCAGGAGAGTTTAAGTATGGTGGTGGCCATGTCATCGAAGACTTGCTTCGCGGTGAAGAGGTCTTGATTGAGGCAAAAGCGTATGGTACCGACTGTTACAAGGCCAGGAAAATGAAAAAAATAATTGGTCTTAAAGATTTACCTTACGCACTGCTCTGTAATCCTCGCAATGGGTATCAGAATTATAACTGTGCAATCAATGTCACTGAAAAAACAGTATACACCTACATGGGAATGCTTAAAGGGAAATGTCAGAATGCCAATTATTGTAGCGCTGGTGAACTAAGTCCGTTACTGAATGACCCTTATTACAGAACCATTGGCCTTGGCACAAGAATCTTTCTAGGGGGTGGCATAGGTTATGTCACCTGGCATGGAACACAGCATAACCCCGGTGTTGATCGAGCTGATAACGGCGTGCCGAGAAGACCCTCTGGTACATTGATGGTGCAGGGTGATCTCAAGCAGATGACGGCAGATTGGTTGCGAGGAGTTTCTCTTTTAGGCTACGGCAACTCCTTGGCAGTTGGCTTAGGTATCCCTATACCTATCCTTGATGCTGAAATGGCTGCCTATACAGGTGTTTCTGATAAGAATTTATATACCAGGGTAATCGATTATGGTAACGATTATACCAATGGAGTGGCAAGAGATTATGGCGAGGTAAGCTATGCGCAATTGAAGTCCGGAAGTATTGTGGTCGAAGACCGGGAGGTGCAGACGGCGCCGCTATCATCAATGACAAAAGCTCGAGAGATTGCCGAAATATTGAAAAAGTGGATTGTCGACAAGCAATTTTTAATCAGTAAACCTACCACTACCTTACCAATATGAGTAAAGGGGAAAAAGCAACACCGTTTAACAAGTATGAAAAACTCAAGCATCACCTGCGAGCTTACGAGAGTGTTGGAGTAGCTTTTTCCGGGGGAGTGGATTCATCTCTTCTTTTGCTTGCAGCGGGAGAAGCCCTGGGCAAAGAAAGAGTAACTGCCTTCCATGGCAGGTCTGTGTTGAACAGCTATGAAACAACCATTGATGACTTTTTTGCGGAGAATTTTAAAGATATTGCTCATCTGAAGATAATTGACCTGGAACCACTAACCTGGCCTGAATTTGTCTCTAACGACTCAAAAAGATGTTATTATTGTAAGAAAAAAACTTATTTAAGTTTCTTTGAAGAGCTAAAAAGAGACGGCTTGAATGTCCTAATCGACGGTACAAATGTTGACGATTTCGACGATGATAGGCCTGGTCTGACAGTTATATCTGAGTTTGGTGTAAAAACCCCTCTTGCCGATAATTTGATTAATAAAAAAGAGATTAGATTCTTAGCCCGTGCCTTTGGTCTGCCAAATCACGATCTTTCTTCCAATTCCTGTCTTGCCACAAGAGTAAAGTTTGCTCAGAGTATTGCCGCAGAAGATCTCCAAAAAGTTAAAATAATAGAAGAAACACTCAAAAAAATGGAATTCTATGGCAGTCGGGCCAGACCCCGAGGGGAAGAGCTGATAATCGAGATTCGTGAGCAGGATTATCGAATTTTTATACAGAGAAACAATAGAATAGAGGTTTCCAAATTGTGTGCCAGTCTTGGATTTTCAAAAGTGTTACTTGATATTAACGGACGAAAATAGTGGTAAAAAACACAAGAAGCTCAAAGAAATCAAATTATTCCTTGATTAAGCATCGTTATTACATTAAGGTGACGTAGGTTTTTGCGGAGAAGCCCGAATATAAAGGTTTCTAGCGCGGTAGAAAAAGAGAGATAAAAAAAAAGAAAGTTATTTTTTCTTTTGACAATTTGATGCAGTTTGGGTAAAGCATCAGACACAAGGAGAAAGGGAACAGGTCAAAGAGGATCTGTTGCTAAGTTAGAAAGATTTAGTAGGGAGGAATTCATGAATAAGAAGGAACTCGTTGAATGTATCGCAGAGGCCGCCGACATTAGCAAAGCTGCCGCTGAGAAAGCACTGAATGGAACTTTGGCTGCAATAGCCGATACTCTGAAGAAAGGTGACAAAGTAACTCTCGTTGGATTCGGAACCTTCTCAGTTTCCAAGCGTGACGCCAGACAGGGACGCAACCCACAAACCGGTGCGGCTATTAAAATTCCTGCAAAGAAAGTTGCAAAATTCAAAGCCGGCAGCAAACTCTCCGAAGCAATCAACTAAGCTTTCGGTATTCTTGAATTTCCAGACGGTCACTAAACAGTACATTTACTGACTTGCTTTACCTCGCTGGTAACAAGTTCTAAGGAAACTGTTTATACAGCATAGAAATTTACCGGTAATAGTGAATAAGGCTGCAATGTGCAGTCTTGGCAACTAGCCACAGTGCAAAAAAGGTCATTCCTTTCTGGGAATGACCTTTTTTAATTTGTGATATACTAGACCACGGTTAAATACAAAAAACTGAAACACATTATTTTAAGCTCAAAGCCATGATAAAACTGCTTGATTACGGTGCCGGCAATGTTCGTAGCGTCAAAAATGGTATACGAAAACTGGGCTATGATATTGAAGAAGTTCAAAGTCCAGACGAAATAATCAGTTGCGAAAAACTTATTTTTCCAGGAGTTGGAAATTTTGGCGTCGTTATGCACCGACTGAGGGAGTCAGGCTACGCCGAAGCCTTAATTAAGCGGATACATGAAAACAAACCACTGCTTGGTATCTGCGTAGCCCTGCAAACATTCTTTGAGGAAAGTGAGGAAGCACCCGGTGTCAAGGGATTAGGGGTCATTTCTGGTAAAGTGAGAAGATTTGATGATTCATTGCTTTCTGTTCCTCAGATTGGCTGGAACAATATAAAACCACACAAAGAATCCAAGCTACTTCATGATTACGATGGTGAGAAATTGTATTTCGTCCATTCATACTATGGAGAAATCGTTGGTTCGAACAAGTCGTGGATTCTGGCGACTACGGATTATGGAACAGAATTTATCTCTGCCGTGGAAAAGGGAAATATTGCTGCAGTGCAGTTTCATCCCGAAAAAAGCGGTGCTAAAGGTCTGGCGATGTTACATCGGTTTCTTTTAAATAGTGAAAAACTATCTAGAGGGAAAACTGCCCAAAGAGCAGGCGAGAAAACAAATATTGCCAAACGAGTGATAGCATGTCTTGACGTGCGCAGCAACGATGAAGGTGATCTTGTTGTTACTAAAGGCGATCAGTATGATGTCAGGGAAGAAGGGGAGGTGCGTAATCTTGGTATGCCGGTCGAGCTAGCCAAGCGATATTATGAGGAAGGGGCCGACGAGATCACTTTTCTCAATATTACCGGTTTCAGGGATTTTCCCATGAATGACCAGCCAATGTTGGCGGTTCTTGAAAAAACTTCAGAAAATGTTTTTGTGCCGTTAACCATAGGTGGGGGGATTCAAGAGTTTACAGATATAAATGGCAAACACTACAGTGCACTCGATGTAGCTTCAAGATACTTTAGGGCAGGAGCTGACAAGATATCGATTGGTAGTAATGCAGTAGCAGTTGCCGAACAGTATTTAAAGACCGGAGTGAGAAGTGGATTGAGTTCAATTGAACAAATCTCAAAAGTTTATGGTGCTCAGGCAGTGGTTATATCAGTCGATCCTCGCCGAGTGTATGTCAACAGTCCTGCAGATACTGACAAGCATACCATTAAAACCAATAATCCAGGACCTAACGGGGAAAAGTACTGCTGGTTTCAGTGCACCGTAAAAGGTGGAAGAGAAGGTAGAAACGTTGATGTAATTGAGCTCACCCAAAGCTGTGAAGCACTTGGTGCCGGCGAGATTCTCTTGAACTGCATAGACCGTGACGGTACAAATTCTGGATTTGATCTTGAGCTGATCAACCATGTTCGAGAAGCGATTTCTATTCCTGTAATAGCTTCAAGCGGGGCTGGCAAGGTGGACCATTTTGTTGAGGTGTTCACACATACCCGTGCTGAGGCGGCATTAGCTGCTGGTATTTTTCACCGTCGCGAAATACCCATTGATTCAGTCAAAGAAGCTATGCGGCAAAGCGACATTGAAACCCGCTAACCACCTGTCATTAATTTAATTACAGCAATACGATTAGTGGTTTTTGATTAACACTCGGAACAGAGCAATTTCAAGCTGCTCTGTTCCTTCACACAGTTCTTCTCAAATTCTTTGCTCCGACCAGCATTTTCGCTCATTTCCAATCATCTTTTCCACCTTTGAAAATCATTTTGTTCTATAGATGGTTTTTGTGGGAGAATCTTTTTATAATGAGCTCAGGAAACATAAAGGTGCTATGCATTGTACATGCGCAAGAACAAAAACTGAAAAAATCTTTATCCAGCTTTTAACGGGTAAGTAATAAAGCATAGAAGCAAGCAGGTCGAATCAATCTTTAGTTTTCCTACTGCTCATCTTTGCTTCTGTAACCATCAAATTTCATTATGAAATATAAGCTCAAACTATTCTCATATTCGACCCTATATGGTGTCTTTATGAGTGCGTTAATTGTTTTCACCCTGGTTTATGTGTCGAAAACGACCTATCGTCGCGGTCTGGAAAATCTTGCTGCTGAAGGGATTGTAAAACTTGAACTTCATACAACATACCTGCGTGGAGTATTGGAGAAGTATGAAAGTTTACCAGAGCTTCTTGCTAATGATAAACGACTTATCAATTATCTTGTCAATCCTGGTGGTCGAGAAAGGATAAAGGCGTTGAACAGGTATCTCGAGACAGTCAACAGTATCAGTGATGCCTCTGATACTTACCTGATGGATAAGGAAGGATTGACAATTGCTGCCTCAAATTGGAATGAAGAACATCCATTTGTCGGAAGAAATTTTAGTTACAGACCCTATTTTAAAGAGGCTATGAAAGGTCAGCTTGGCCGTTACTTTGCTCTTGGAACAACATCCTCCAGAAGAGGATATTATTTTGCCTATCCGGTCCGCCATGAAGGTGAGATATTAGGTGCTTTGGTCATTAAAATTGGCATTGACTCTGTTGAACAGGCATGGGGGCACAAGAACCAATCTTTTTTGGTGACAGATCCGGATGGCGTGATTTTTTTCACGACAAACCACAACTGGCGTTTTCACACATTGTTTCCACTAGCTGAGGAAACCAGGAACAGAATAGTGGCCAGCAGGAGATATCCGAACGCTACCTTGGAGCCAATTAGTATCGTTGACGAGCAATTAACTCCCCATGGCCGCATTGTAAAAATTTTCTTTGCTGATTCCCAAAAAGTAAATACCTACCTGTTGCAGAGTGAATATATGGAACATGCCGGTTGGAATGTTCAAATACTATCAGAAACCAACAAGGTAGAGCGTCTTGTCATTGCCATGGTGATGATGCTCAGCTTCTTCTTTCTTCTTGGTGGGCTTCTACATCTTCTTATTTGGCAACGCAAACAACGACTGCTTGAAATAAAAAAATTCGAAGAACAATCCAGAAAAGTTCTTGAAGATGCCAATGAAAGACTGGAGACACGTGTTTCGGAACGAACGGCGGAATTAACCCAAACCAACCTTCTTCTCCGTCAGGAAATCGATGAACGCCGCAAAACCGAGATCGCTCTGAAAAACACTCGATCTGAGCTGGTGCATGCCGCAAAACTCGCTGCACTTGGTCAAATGTCGGCGGGTATTAATCACGAGCTTAATCAACCACTGGCAGCAATTCGCAGTTATACTGATAATTGTAAGCTATTTCTCAATAAAGAGCGCATTGATGAGGCAAAATGGAATCTTGATCATATAGCTGAACTTACAGATAGAATGGCTCGCATTGGTGTTCAGCTTAAACTTTTTTCAAGAAAAAGCAGTGGGCAAATAACGACGGTTCCCCTCCATGGCGTCATTGATGGAGCATTGGAAATTCTCAAACCTGCATTAAGAAAAGCTGAAGTGATTATCTCGGTTACCATTATTCCTGAATCTTTAGAGGTAAAAGCGAATAATGTGCTTCTTCAGCAGGTTCTCGTTAATCTGATTGGCAATGCTTTACAATCTGTTGATGGTATGAACGAAAAAAAGATTATGGTTTCAGCACAGCGACGTAAAGAGAGAATCATGGTAGCTGTTGAGGATACCGGATCAGGTATCGACTCTGAGCATTTACCACACATTTTTGAACCCTTTTACACCACGAAAAAATCTGGACAAGGGCTCGGCCTGGGATTGACGATTACTGAAAGAATAATAAAGGATATGAATGGTTGCATTGAAATAAGCAAAATAGCAGGCGGTGCCAGGTTTGAATTTTTTTTAGAGGAAGCAGAATCCAATGGATAAGAACAAGAATGTTGTTTTTATAGATGATGAAAAACATATACGTCAGGCAAATCGTCAAACCCTTGAACTTGCTGATTTGGAAGTAAAGTGTCTCGATTGCGCCGAGGAAGCCTTACCTTTTTTATCCCCAGAATGGCCAGGAGTAGTAATATGTGATATTCGTCTGCCCAAAATGGACGGATTGGCGTTTCTCCAGCATGCCCAAAAGGTTGATCGAGATCTGCCGATCATTCTCATCACCGGGCATGGTGATGTCTCTACGGCTGTTCAAGCAATGCGTGATGGAGCCTATGATTTTATTGAAAAACCGTATTCTGCCGAGCGTTTGGTGAAAACAGTGGAACGAGCCCTGGAGAAAAGGGCTCTGACGCTTGAGAACAGATCACTACGCAGGGAACTTGAGGCACATTCAATGCCTGGACCAAGGATAATAGGTAAGACACCTGCTATGATGCGTCTCCGCGCCACCATAGCTCAGATAGCAGATACCGGGGCAGACGTTCTCATTCTTGGAGAAACAGGTACCGGAAAAGAGCTCGTTGCTCGATCACTGCATGAGCAGAGTGAAAGAAGGGTTAAAAATTTCGTAGCGGTAAATTGTGGTGCAGTCTCAGAATCAATTATCGAAAGTGATCTATTTGGTCATGAAGCAGGAGCCTTCACCGATGCAAGGGAGAGGAGAATTGGTAAGTTCGAGCACGCCAACGGTGGAACGATCCTACTCGATGAGATTGAATCGATGCCTCTTCGCGTTCAAGTACATCTGTTACGTGTTCTCCAGGAGCGTTCGCTTGAGAGAATGGGCTCAAATAAAGTAATTCCTTTAGATGTACGGGTGGTCGCTGCATCTAAAATAGATCTTTTTAAAGCTGCTGAGGAGGGCACTTTCCGAGAGGATCTTTATTACCGATTAAATGTTGTTTATCTGGAAATACCACCCTTGCGGGAAAGAAGGGAAGATATTCCGCTGCTTTTTCACCACTTCCTGCTCGTTGCCGGTCATCGTTACCAGCAGGAAGTGCCCCTACCTGATCATTCCCAGATGAACTCGTTAATGTCCTATTCATGGCCTGGCAATGTAAGAGAGTTACGCAATTTGGCTGAGCGATATGTCTTGCTTGGCAGCCAGTGTGGTTGGTCATTAGACCATTTGTTGTCTGGGTCGGAAAAACAGCAAAAACATAGTCTTCCTCAGCAGGTAGAGGATTTTGAGAGAAGTTTGATTGAACAGGCTCTTGTTTCTAGCAATGGTGCTATTAAGGATGTTATGGACACTCTTGCTATACCACGCAAAACTCTCTACGATAAAATGCGAAAATACGGGCTTGACAAAAGTGATTATAAATAGTTGTTTTGATATGATATATAGATGGCTCCAAACCTAACTTGAGATCATCTTATAGTTGTCGGAACCGTTACAATTTTTTGGTGGATATCCCGACATATGAATTTTGGAATTGGCGGATTTCCGCCGATTTATTATTTTATAGTAAGCTTAAGCGTTGCTTCTATCTATAGTCATTGCAGTCTGTTAATTATAACTCTTAAAATTGGTCTATTTGTTGCACAGCCGATTACATAGATGAGATGGGGTAGAGGAGATAATCCCGCTCGTTTCTAAATTTCCACTGTTCTGTGGGAATTTATCATGTTCAGATGGGTCAACACCTGTTCTGTAACACTTAACCACTCAATATTAGGAGGAAAGTATGTTCCGTAAAGTAACTAGTGCAATCGCAGCGTTTGCAATTTCAGCGGCATTATTTGCCGGTCCTGTTTTTGCAGCAGATCCAATTGTCATTAAGTTTTCCCACGTTGTTGCTGAGAACACCCCTAAAGGTCAGATGGCCAATAAGTTCAAAGATCTGGTTGAAGAGCGTCTGGGTGGAAAAGTTGTTGTTGAAGTGTTCCCAAATTCTCAGCTTTTTGGGGATAACAAGGTATTGGAAGCAATGCTGCTGGGCGATGTGCAGATGGCTGCTCCAAGCCTTTCCAAATTCGAGCGTTACACCAAGAGTCTGCAGCTTTATGATCTGCCCTTCCTGTTCAAGGACATGGAAGCGGTAGAACGTTTTCAACAATCTGAGGCCGGCCAAAAACTTCTTGACTCCGTTAACAGGAGAGGTCTTGTTGGACTTGGCTATCTCCATAACGGCATGAAGCAGCTTTCTTCAAGCGATCCTCTGCGGGTTCCTGAAGATGCCGCACGCAAGAAGTTTAGAATTATGTCTTCTGACGTTCTGGCAGCCCAATTTGAAGCAGTTGATGCAGTGCCGCTGAAGAAGCCTTTCTCTGAGGTTTTCACTCTTCTGCAGACCAAAGCCATTGACGGCCAGGAAAACACCTGGTCCAATATCTATTCCAAGAAATTCTTTGAGGTTCAGCCGTACATCACCGAGTCGAATCATGGCCTTCTTGACTACATGGTCGTTACTTCCAAGGAATTCTGGATGGGTCTTCCTGATGACATTAAAACCGATGTTAAAGCTGCACTTGATGAGGCCATCAAATTTGGAAATGGTGTAGCAAATCAAAAATCTGTTGCCGATCGTCAAAAGATTATTGATTCTGGACGCTCAGAGATCATTCAACTCTCCGACGCTGAGAGAGCACAATGGGTTGAGGTTATGAAGCCAGTCTGGAAGAAGTTTGAAAAAGACATCGGCAAAGACCTTATCGATGCCGCTTACGGGTCAAACATGTAAGGCAGTTTGACTAAGGGGACAACTATAGACGGGTCAGCCGTCTAACCTGAAGGAGCAGGGACTGTCTAGAAATAGTCCCTGCTTTTCAGTGTGTAAAGAGAAGAGGTTCGTATGATACGTTTCCTGAATCGTGCCGAGGAAGCGATAATTTCGCTCCTGCTACTGGCGACAACAATCCTGGTTTTTATTGATGTCGTCATGCGTTTTGGTTTTGGTACCGGCTTTATGTGGTCACAGGAACTGACCCTGCATTTATCCGCCTGGATGGTTTTATTTGGTACCTCTTATGGTATCAAGGTCGGTAGTCACATTGGCATGGATGCCTTTGTCCGGCTCTTTCCCTCTATCGGTAGAAGAATTTTGACTGGGATTGCCTGCATCCTGGCACTTGTCTACTGCGGCTTGATCCTTAAAGGAAGCTATGTCTACCTCGATAAAATGCATACGATAGGTATTTTTCTTGAGGATATCGATATAGAGGCATGGAAAGCCCATTCAATTCTCTTGATTGGCTTTACATTTATCACCATTCGTTTGTTCATAGTGCTCTTCAATGTCATAATCGGCAAGGCCGAAGGCTTCAAACATGTTGATGAAGCTAAAGAAAGCATGGAAAAAGTAGCTGAACTGAAGGAGGAGAGCATATGACAACCGCTGCACTTTTTATACTTCTGTTTGGTTGCATGCTTCTGGGCATGCCTATTGCCCTTGCCTTGGGACTATCGAGTATTGGCACCATTTTGATGTTTTCCCAGGATTCGCTAGCATCCATTGCCCTTAAACTATTCGAAGCATTATCCGAGCACTATACTTTGCTTGCTATTCCGTTTTTTATCCTTTCTTCTGCCTTTCTTTCCACAGGTGGGGTGGCCAAAAGAATAATCCGATTTGCCTTGAGTATAGTAGGACACATCCATGGTGGTATTGCCATGGCCTCAGTTGTAGCTTGTATGATTTTTGCTGCGGTATCGGGTTCTTCACCAGCTACTGTTGCCGCTATCGGTTCCATTGTCATCGCCGGTATGGTCAGGGCAGGGTATCCGCAGAGTTTCGCGGCAGGTGTTATTGCCAATGCCGGAACTCTTGGTATTCTGATTCCTCCTTCCATCGTTATGCTGGTGTATGCCGCTGCTACGGAAGTATCTGC
>JASJDT010000066.1 GCA_030065655.1 Desulfocapsaceae bacterium
AACTAGTTCGGCACTGAAATTTTTATTCTTTCAAAAATAAAACTTCTCCAGAATAGAAATCATAGAATACCAGGACGATGTTTACTTTGTTGCTCTTGTAGTAATCACCAATGATCGGCCCTTGGCCGGTTGCCGTCTCCTTTCGACTCTATACGCAGTGGTTGGGGTGTTTAAGTTTGCCACTGATAAAACGTTTGTTGCCATCCAAAAGAATCTGGAGTGCCTCTTGTGCGGTGGGGCGTTGGTTTTCTACTTGCCCCATCGTTGTTCTCCTGCAATTTATGTGTGGTGCACTAAAATGTTAGGTCGAGTTCTCTGTACATAACCGTAAAACGAATTGTCATTCCGTTAAATGAAGGGAAAATTCAAGCCTTTATTTGAACTAAAGTCAAAAAGAAATAATTTCACTTCACGTAATTGGGTAATTTAAAAAGGTGGGAAGAAGTGTGATTTAGCTTGACCTAAAGACGATCTCGGCGAGATGGTTTGTTTACTATTGATCTCTGGTTCCCAAAACGAACAGCCTGGAGTATAATTGCAGTAAAATATAACAAGATCGGCTGTTTTCAAAGAGAGGTAAAGTCTTGGTTGATAAGAAATATACAATAATGTTGGCAGATGATCATGTGCTCATTCGCCACGGTATCAAGAATATCATCAAGCTCAATGATGAGCTTGAGGTAATAAGTGAAGTAAGCAACGGTGAAGAGCTCATGGATTGTTTGGAGACCCAGACGCCTAATCTCGTCATTCTGGATATTTCGATGCCCAAAGTCACCGGAATAGAAGCTGTGACCCTAATTAAGAAAAACTACCCTCATGTCAAAGTTCTCATCCTGACGATGCATAAAAACAAACAGTATTTTTACCATTCCATGTCCGGTGGTGCAGATGGGTATCTCATGAAGGATGACTCGGATGAGGAGCTTCTGCTTGCCATCCAGAAAATACAGGATGGCAAGACCTACATCTCGCCAATGCTTACCGATGACTTTGCCACTGACGTAATAAGCGCTCACCGCAATCATGGGACATCACCTTTTCGTGGTCTAACGAAAAGAGAAAGCGAGGTTCTTCAGCTGGTGGTGGAAGGCTATACCAGTAAGGATGTGGCTCGAAAACTCTGCTTAAGTCCCCGAACCGTCGACCATCATCGCGCCAAACTGCTTAAAAAATTCAACCTGAAAAACAGTGCTGACCTGGTCAGTTTTGCCGTACGCAATGGTTTTGTAACTACAGAGTAGAGCCCAAACGGCCACTCCGCTGATGGATCGTCAATATTTCTGCTGAGTTTTTGTACCGAAAGGACTGCCACAGCAAGGAGGAATATCCTTGCTGTGGCAGATGTGGTAATCAGGAAACCATACGCTGAATTTCTTCAACAACTTCGGGATTGGCAAGGGTCATGACGTTGCCAACATCCCCTTTATTGGAGATGGCACCAAGGACTCGTCTCATGATCTTGCCCGAGCGGGTCTTTGGCATATCCGGAACAATCCAGACATTTTTACATTTGGCAATCTTGCCTATCTGCTTGGTTATGGCATCGGCAACCTTGAGTTGAATCTCTTCGTTAGCTTCGTAGCCAGGCTTCAGAGATACGTAGAGCTCAGGTTCCTTGCCTTTTATTTCATGGTTGACCGGAACAACGGCTGCCTCAGCAACTTCTGGTACGGTAAGTGCTGCTGATTCGATTTCTTTGGTACCTAACCGATGGCCGGAAACGTTAATTACATCGTCTATACGGCCAAGGATCCGATAATAGCCATCCGGTGCTTCCACAGCGGCGTCCCCGGTGAGATATGGCCAGTCACGCCAGTCCTTGCTGTTGGGGTCTTTGTTATACATACTGAAATAGGTGTCAACAAAGCGGTCTCTGTCGCCCCAAATCGTTTGGAAGCAGCCCGGCCAGGGATTTTGAATACAAATATTGCCCGCCTTGCCGGAGCCCTTGGGGATGGGTTTCCCTTCATCATCGTAAATAATGGGATGGATGCCCGGCACACCGGGGCCGGCGCTACCTGGTTTCATGGCACCGATGCCTGGCACCGTGCTGCAGAGGAAGCCTCCGGTTTCGGTTTGCCAGTAGGTGTCGACGATGGCAGCCTTGCCCTTGCCGACTTCCTTCTGGTACCATCTCCAGACCTCGGGTTCGATCGGTTCACCGACCGTGGTCATGTGTTTGAAGTTATAATTATATTTCGCCGGCTCATCCGGGCCAACCTTGCGCAGGGCTCTGATTGCCGTGGGAGCAGTATGGAAAATATTGACATCGAGTTGCTGGGCGATTCTCCATGATCTGCCGGCATCAGGGTAGGTTGGCACACCTTCGTAAATAACCGTCGAGGCGCAAAGCGCCAGAGGTCCATAAACGATGAATGAATGGCCGGTTATCCAACCGATGTCAGCCATACACCAGTAAACATCTTCGGGATGGATGTCCTGGATGTACTTGGACATGGCAGTTACATAGGAGAGATAGCCGCCGGTGCCATGCTGACATCCTTTGGGTTTGCCCGTGGTTCCACTGGTATACATCAGGAAGAGCGGCTCTTCCGCCAGCATTTGCTCCGGCTCTACCCGGGCACCGTAGTAATTTTTCAACTCGTCGTTGACAATACAGTCCCTGCCATCCATCAGTGGTGCATCCGATGACATCTTGCCGGGGTAGCGCTGCCAGATAAGCAGTTTGTCGACTTTCTGCCCGGCTTCTTCTGCTAGTTTACAGGCCTCGTCGTCAACGGCTTTATGATTGAGCAGTTTACCGGCACGGTAGTAGGCATCCATGGTAATGAGAACCCTGGAATTTGAGTCGACAATTCTGTCTGCGCAGGCACTAGCTGAAAATCCGCCAAAGACCACGGAATGGATGACGCCCAAGCGGGCACAGGCAAGCATGGTGATCGGCAGTTCCGCCGACATGGGCATATGAATAGTGGCTCGGTCACCGCGCTTCAAGCCGGCGTAGTCCCGCAGCAACGCCGCAAACTCGTTCACCCGTACAAACAATTCCTGATAGGTGACGTGTTGCACACGTTCTTCTTCTAGTTCCGGCACGAAATGAATTGCCGTCTTATTCTTGTTTTCTTTAAGATGTCGATCAATGCAATTATAACTGGCATTGAGCTTGCCGCCTTTAAACCACTTCCAGCATGGCGCATCGCTGGTATCCAGCACTTCATCCCAGTATTTATACCAGGTTAACAGCTCAGCAAATTCGGTATAATAATCCGGGAATTTTTCAAGTTTGAAACGTTCGAAAATGGACTCATCGGTAAGATTTGCCTGCCCGATAAAGGATGGTGAAGGGTGGAAGTAATCCTCTTCCTGCCAATGTACGGCAATTTCTGCTTCAGACGTCTCTTGTACCTGTCTTTCGTCACTCATACTTTTGCTCCTCTGAAGTATCTGGTTAAAAAGTGAGACTCCATTCCGCTATCCGCTGGGTATTGCTGCTCCTCCAAAGCCTTTGGTGATGTGGTCTTGTACTCTGCCAAAAGTACGGTGTGTTGGTTCTGGTGAATTTTGAACAGTCGCTGAATAAAAGCGACTCCTTTTCCAATACCATAAAAGGATTGCAACTGCAATTAATTTTAATATCAAATTCAGCAAAATTGATATGTTAGTTTTTGGGTTGACTGTATTTTTGTGGCGACACGTTTCAGATTTTGCTAGTATTACCGGAATGTAAAGAGAAATGATGGATAAGCATCGTTTTCTGAGCTTGTATGACTAACATATATGAGTGGTTTTTGATTGGTATTGGAGGTAAACCAATAAAAAAATCATCGATTTGTAGATTTACGGGCAGCCTGAAAATAACACAAGATTGAGTTGTGCTAACAACGGGACAGGGCAATGGGAAAGACCGGATTTGTGTTTGATAAGAGATATTTGGAACATGTAACTTTTAATGGCCATCCAGAATCGCATTACCGGCTCATTGCTATTCTGGACGGATTAAAGCAAAATGGCCTCTTGGAAAAATTGATACCCATTGGGCCGGAGCCGGCGAACCAAAGATGGATTGAAGCCACTCATAATATTCATTACATAATGCGTTTCGAGGAGGCCTGTATTGCCGGATTCCCTGATTTTGAACACCAGGACAATTCTATTTGCCGGGAAACGTATGATGTTGCTCTATTGGCCGTTGGTGGGGTGTTGAAGGCAATCGATTCCATGATGGCTGGAGATGTGGATAACGCTTTCTGCGCGGTACGCCCACCTGGTCACCATGCTGAACAGGACCGGGCTCTGGGATTCTGTTATTTCAATAATGTTGCCATTGGTGCTCGTTATCTTCAACAAAATTATGGTATTAAGAGGGTCGGTATTATTGATTTCGACGTCCACCATGGCAATGGTACCCAGAAAATATTTGAGGACGATGACTCGGTTTTCTACTATTCCATCCATGAGCACCCGTCTTTTGCCTTTCCCGGAACCGGTCGCGAATTTGAAAAGGGCACAGGAGCAGGCGAGACCTATACCTTGAATACGCCGATTCTGCCCGGTAGGGGTGACATGGATTATCGAAAAAAGTTGACGACTGATATGATACCTGCCTTCAAGAACTTTCAACCGGAGGTAATGCTGCTTTCTGCCGGTTTTGATGGTCATAGTGCTGATCTGATGTCAGAGATTAACCTTTCCACCGAGGGATATAAATTCATCAGCAGGACTATCCTGAATCTGGTGAATAAGTACTGTGAAGGCAGGGTTGTATCCGTTCTCGAAGGTGGTTATAACCTGGACGTCCTTCCAGGGTTGGTTGCTGACCATATCAGAGCCTTGTTGGAAAATCAGGCAATTTGAAATGTAAAGAGAAATTCTAAGGGAGAAATATATGTTTGTTAGTGAAACCATGGCAACTGACCTCATCACCGTCAGGCCTGACACCACCCTAAAAGAAGCCAAAGGGCTAATGCAGGAAAAGAATATCCGCCACCTTCCGGTGGTCGATGAGGTTGGGAAGCTCCTTGGCATTGTCACGGACAGGGATATGCGCGATGCCCAGCCCTCATCATTGCTTGATGAAGAAACCTATGCTCGAACCTACGAACGGGTGATGGAGCATAGAGTGGAAGAAATAATGAGTAAAGAGCCGCTTACCATCTCAGGCTTCTATACCTTGCAGGATACCCTGCTGGTAATGGGCAAGAAAAAGGTTGGTGCCCTGCCGGTGATCAATGAAGATGGCATGTTAGAAGGGATCATGTCGACCCGCGATTTGCTGCGTGCATTTGTTAATATAATGGGTATCGGTGAGCCCGGTACCTTGCTTTGTATCCTGGTACAGGAGCGGCCCGGGCAGATGAAGAAAATCGTGGACATCATAACTGAAGAAAACGTTTCTCTTGGCAGTGTGATGGTGGCCAAGTATTGGGATAAGGAAAAGAGGGCTGTTTTTCCTTATGTGATGACCCAGAATGTCATCCGCATCAAGGAAAAACTGCAGGCCGAAGGCTTTGAACTCTTTGACCCCATGTCCTGGTATCTCGATCAACTTCCCCAAAAGAAATAAATTCAAGAGAGCTTCCCTGCGAAATATTCTGGTGAGGGTTTATTCCGCCTGGCAACTATTTGGCGGAAAAACCCTTCCGCCTCCTCCCCCTTCCGACAATGTTTCTTTGACGTTTTGCTTACGGGCAAATTCCTATTGATTACCAATCATCGGGCCCCAACTTTTCATGAGTTAGTAAAAATACCTATGGCAAAACTGGTATTTTCAACAATTGTTTTTTGGAGTGAAAAAGGTATCTTCAAGGAGGCAAAAGCAGGGGATTTTCATGGTTGGAGAATGAGATGAACAAAAAGGAGCTTATTGAAAAAATATCAAAATCAAACTCTATGTCGCAGGTTGCTGCCAGAGAAGCGTTAGATGCAATTCTGGCCTCGATGGCTGCTTCCATGGAAGATGGAGAAAAGGTGACCATCTCCGGTTTTGGCTCATTTCGAGTGATTGATAAAGCTGCGCAAAAAGGGAGAAATCCGCAAACAGGTGAGGAGATGATCATACCCTCAAGAAGGGTAGTGAAATTCAAACCCTCCAAAAAACTCACGGCTAAAGTAGCATAAGTCCGAGCCCGGATTTCTCATGAACATTGTGTTGAATTTAAAAAGTATATTGAGACTCTAACGTCTAGGCTTCAGATTTTCTGCCTATTAAAATCAACACAATGTTCACCAAAGGCCAGCCGATCTCAATGACTCTGCAGCGTTGCCAAAGCAAGATGCATAGGCATCTATAACCCCTTGCTTTGCGCCTCGCATACTCGGCAACCTCGGCTGGTGAAAAGTCCGGGCTAGGAGCCTGTCGGAGAAACCTCTCTTCCCGCATCTCTGTGTTATTTTCATAAAATTATGCTCGCAGGTAAGCGCAGACTCCGATATCAATTATATGGCTGTGCTTAATTTTATACAAAGGCCTTGATCTGATTAAAAATAGCAATCCTCCGACACACTCCTGGTGTTATTTATTTGATTGAAGAAAAGGCTGACAATAGCAGACGCTAAGGAAGAGATTTTATTATCAGGTTACTTCCCTCGGCGATATAGCCAAAGGAGCAGAGCGCCCAGCATCATAATGCTGCTGAGGATTTGCCCCATGGTAAAGACTCCGAAAATGAAGCCGAGCTGAGGGTCCGGTTGTCTGAAAAATTCGACGATGAAACGGAAAAAACCGTAGCCTCCCAGGAAGATCGCAAGCATACTGCCATGCGGCCAGGTATTGCTCTTCCTGGAGGTCTTTTTTCGCAATGACCAGAGCAATATGAAAAGAACCATCCCCTCAAGAAGCGCTTCGTAGAGTTGGGAGGGATGGCGCGGTAAGGGACCACCCTCGGCAAAGATCATTCCCCAGGGCATCTCCGTTGGCCTGCCGTACAACTCACCATTGATGAAATTACCTAGTCTGCCCAGGCCCAGGCCGATGGGAATGGTAACCACATACATATCAGCGGTGCGCCAGAACGGAATACCCTTGGAGCGGCAAAACAGCCATCCGGCTATAATAAGGGTCAGGCAGCCGCCATGAAATGACATGCCTCCCTGCCAGGTTGCGAAAATATGCAGGGGATTCTCAAGATAGTAGCTGAAATTATAAAAGAGCACATAGCCCAGTCTGCTGCCAAGAATGACGCCGAGGATCAGAACAAAATTGAGGTTTTCAAACTGTCCTGCGAGTTTCTGGTCATTTCGTTCTTTTATCTGTTTGCTGACAAGGAAATAGCTGGCTAAAAACCCCAGAACATACATCATGCCATACCAGCGAACCTGTAGAGGGCCAATGGTGAAGATAACCGGATCGATCTGAGGAAAGCTCATGGTCGCATCAATGCTTTTTGAGGTGGACCTGCAATATGGATATCGCCGCCGGGGTTATCCCGGATATTCTCGAGGCTTGACCTAGGGAAAGGGGTCTGATATTCGATAGCTTCTCCACAACTTCAGCAGAAAGTCCTGACATGGAAGCGTAGTCAAGATTCTCGGGAAGGGCCAGCGCTTCCATTTTCTTGAATCGATCAACCTGCTCCTGCTGACGATCGATGTATCCCTTAAATTTGATCTGCAGCTGAATCTCATCACAGAATTCAGAATCACTGAGTTCACACAAAGGAGCGAGAATATTGTCATCCATGGGAAGCTCCGCCAATTTGGCAAGATTTATCTCAGGCCTTCTGAGAATGTCCGCTAGCGATGATTTCTGTTTCAGTCTGACACTGCCAATCTGTTCCAGAGATTTGCCGATTTCATCGGTCGGTTTTATATGGCTGGTGTTGAGAAAATCGACGCCTTCGCTTATGCTTTCCTGCTTGTGCTGATATTTCCGATAGGCCTCTTCTGCCAATAGTCCGATGGCATAACCGGTATCACAGAGGCGTAGGTCAGCGTTGTCTTCTCTGAGCAGGAGCCTATATTCTGCCCTGGAAGTGAAGAGTCGATAGGGTTCCTTGGTGCCTCTGGTGACCAGATCATCGATGAGTACACCAATGTATGCCTGTGAGCGATCAAGGATCAATGGTTCCTCGTCGCGGACGTACTTGACGCCGTTTATGGCTGCCATGATACCTTGGGCAGCAGCTTCTTCATAGCCCGATGTACCATTGATTTGCCCGGCCAGATAGAGCCCTTGGTAGCGTTTGGTGGCCAGTGACGGTTGCAGTTCGAGTGGATCGACATAGTCGTACTCAATGGCATAACCGGGGCGGATGATGCGTACGTTTTCCAATCCTTTTATGCTTTGCAGCATGGCCATCTGGGTGTGCAGCGGCAGGGAGGTGGGCAAACCATTGGGATAGACTTCAACTGTATCCAGGCCTTCAGGCTCGAGAAATATCTGATGCCGGTCCTTCTCCGGAAAACGCATCACTTTATCCTCTATGGAAGGACAATAGCGAGCACCGATCCCTTCAATTATCCCGGAATACATGGGTGACTGGTCGATTCCCTGACGGATGATTTCGTGGGTCCTGGTGTTGGTGTAGGTGATATGGCAGGGCCGCTGTTCAAGCTGATATTCACCGCTGGAGGTAAAAGAGAAATGCGCCGGCGGCATATCACTGTGCTGTGCCTCCAGTGCAGAATAATCGATGGAGTTGGCGTCGATACGTGGTACCGTTCCGGTCTTCATGCGGCCGACATTGAATCCGGCATTACGGAACCACTCGGCCAACTTCAGCGAGGGTACATCTCCCATGCGGCCGGCTGGGAAATTTTTCAGACCGATATGAATGAGGCCGTTGAGAAAGGTACCGGTGGTGACGATTACGGCCTGGGCATAAATCTTTTCGTCAAGAGAGGTGGTAATTCCTTTTACCTTGCCGTTTTCCACAAGAATGGTGTCAACTACGGTTTGGCGAATGGTAAGATTTTCCTGGTTTTCCAGGACCGATTTCATTCGCAACCGATAGAGCAATCTGTCGGCCTGAGCTCTCGATGATCGGACTGCCGGGCCTTTGCTGGTATTGAGACGGCGAAATTGGATTGAAGTGGCATCTATATTCTTAGCCATTTCGCCGCCCAAGGCATCAATCTCTCTAACCAGGTGTCCCTTGGCCAGGCCACCGATAGCTGGGTTACACGACATAGCCCCGATGGTGTCGGCGTTGATGACGGCAACCATGGTACGGCACCCCATACGGGCTGCTGCCAGGGCTGCTTCGCAGCCTGCATGACCGGCGCCTATAACTATTATGTCAAAATCATTCATTACTTCAGCTTATAAGAATTTTCTCCGCAGATCATCTCGGGTGAACTCTTGCTTTCCCGATGATTCCGCCGTCACCTCGCGATGGGATTAGTGGTCGGTTGGATTGAGATTGATCGATAAGATCAGCACAGCCCGTTTGCTTCAGAGGAACCACTATAAGGAAAAAGTGACATTTAGGCAATTAGTACCTTACTATTTAGCTTCTGCCATACATATCGAGACAACAAAAACGTAGAAGAATTGAGAATTTGAATTCACTGCCAAGGTGCTTACACCCCTCAAGGGGGTACTAAACAGAGTCCCGCTTTTGGGGCTAGAGTTGCATGTTTTCGTCCTTTTTCCACCAGATCAGAGCCCAGCGAGGCGGGTGTCGGCGATGGACGGTTATACCATTTTCGTTACTTACAATAATCCTCGATTCAAGAAAAGCTTCGAGTTTTGCCAGCTCATTCGCATTCATTTCCTTAATCATCCATTTGTAGGATTCCAGTGCTTCATTCATATCTGCGAAAGTGACAGTGTTGGCAAGTTGGAGAATTTCCACGTTGGGATGGATGTTTTTGGTGTAAAGTATATTCAAGGTGAAGATGTAATCAGGACCGGAGTTGAAATCCCGGCCGATTGCCTGGAAGACATCTGGATCAAAAGGACTTGGGGCAATACGATCGGCAATGAAGACGTATTTTTTGGCATATTTTTCAAGTTTGTCGATTGCCATGTCGAGGTCGGCCAGATTCATGGAGCGGGAGGCAATGGCAAGATCAGCAGGTTTGATACCCTGTTTCTCCCAATCATCCTCCCAGCTGCATTGAACACCGCGTAGGTTTGTCAACCCCTGATCTTCGGCTTGACTTGTCATTATCTCGATCATCTTTTGCGAATAGTCAAGAGCTGTAACCGAGGCTGTCCGTTGAGCGAGGGGGATGGCGAGGGTTCCGGGGCCGCTGCCTACGTCGAGAACTGAAAAGGTACTGTCCAGGGGCAAGCGGGAGAGAAACAGGGAGACATAAGGTGACTGATTGTGTCTCTCGGCAAAAGAGCAGGCTTTTTTATCCCAGTCGGCGGCTCCCTTGCTGTCCCAGGATTTTTGCTTTCTGCCATTTTGCCAGAGTTTGAGCCAGTCAATATCTTCGTAGGTAAACAAAGGGGAATCGGTCATCGCGAATCTCTTTTCGGGACTGAGAGGGTTGCTAATTATTTCCCACCCTAAAATTGCCCTCTCGGAGTCTACGCTTTTCCGGGAGTTTACGCTTACCTGGCAGATATCTTTGTTGTGCTCAAAATTTTATCCTCGGAATATCAACTATATGCCTGTGGTAAAATTTTTCGCACGCTTTGATCTCAGCCAAGATTTCTAGTTTTAGGACGGAAACTAGTTTTAAAAAATTTGGTGATAAAAGGTGAATCCTAACTCCAAAACAGTAGCATAGCTCAATTTTTAACGCAAGAAGAGGTAGGTATAGTGATGCGAAATAGTTTGACACCACATGACATGTGTGGTTAATATAGCTGGTTTGATATTTCACTATTCTTTGAGATGAATTATGGGATCGAAGCAGGAAGACAACCTTCTCTTATCCTGTTTTTGATCATATTAGTAAAAACCTTCGGCGCCATCATTGGGAGTCGATTCTAACCAAGGTGTAAGCAAATGAGTAAACGTACTTTTCAGCCGAGCAATATCAAACGAAAACGTGCCCATGGATTTCGTGCACGTATGCGCACACGTGCAGGCCGCGCCATACTCAGCGCCCGTCGCGCCCGGGGACGCAAGCGACTGTCGGCATAATACTGTTGAAAAAACACGGGCTTCCAAAAACATGCCTGTTGCGGAAGAACAAAGAATTTGAACAGGTTTACAAGCAGGGAAAACGCATCCACGGTGACGGCTTCACCCTTCTATACGACAATAATCAGCGTGGGTACAGTCGGTTGGGCATAAGTATACACCGTCAGGTGAAAGGTGCAGTTAGAAGGAACCGTATCAAACGGATCATAAGGGAATCGTTTCGTCTGGATAGAGATAAATATCCTCTCAGTGCCGATATTGTTGTTGCTGTAAAACCGGCTTTTTCGATCGACTCACCCAGGGATATCACCCGGGCGGTTTCCCTTGTCTACAGCCCAGGTGATAGTTGATGACGGAATTATTGCATCCATGGCAATGGCCGAAAAAGGCTGCGCTTGCTCTCATCAGGATGTATAGATATGTCATTTCTCCACTTCTGCCCCCCAGCTGCCGTTTTACCCCTACCTGTTCACATTACGCCATTGAAGCATTTGAACGTTATGGTTTTCTCAAAGGGGCGTTTCTTACCGCCAAACGCATTTTGAGATGCCATCCATTATGCCGTGGAGGGTATGACCCTCTCCCCTGATTTTTTATAGAAAAAGGGTGTGGCTTCTTGACTCAAGATTAAAATTTATCGAGGATTCCTCAGCAAGAGCAGGACAATTTCATGGATACCTACAGAGCATTTCTGGCTATACTGATTTCATTTCTCATTCTCATTGGCTACCAGTATTTTTTTGTCGGTTTCCAGACTGAACAGCCGGTAGCCGAAGGTGAGCAGGCACAACAGCCAGGTCAGTCCAGTCAACAGGCCACTCAGCAACCCTCCACAACACAGCTCCCTCAGACGGTGCCGATGCAACCCAGTGTAACAGGTGCTCCACCGGCCATGAATCAGGAACAGGCAAGCAGAATAACGGTCGATACCGATCTTTTTACCGCCGTTATCAGCGAAGCCGGCGGGGCAATTAAGAGTTTTGTTCTGAAAAATCATACCGAAACAAGTGCTGAAGATTCTCCCGGAAAACAGCTGGTGGAAAATGCTCCGCAGTTAGGCTATCCCATGAAATTTTCCTGGGGCAGCGTCGTTCCGGCAGATATCTATTACAAACTCGAAAACGGCAACGTTACCTTTGTTGACGGTAGAGGCGAGTTACGCATGTCGGCGGTTGCCCCCAGCGGCCTAAAGGTTGAGAAAACATATGTCTTCTCCAAAGATAATTATCTTATGGATCTGGCAGTCAGGGTTTCCAATCCAACCTCTCAATCTTTACAGGGTAATCCCCAACTAACCCAGGTAAATGTCCCTTTTCAGGAGTCCAGCGCTTTCAACCGTTTTCTTTTCAGCGGTCCGGCTGCCTACATTAATAATCAGTTGAAGGAATACGAAACTAAAGAATTTGAAGATGGCCCGAAGACCGTCCAGGGCATTTTTGACTGGGTCGCCTACGAAGGCACGTACTTCATGTGCGCTATCATCCCCCAGGAAAAGAGCCAGGCTACATTTACCATGCAGGGCAGTGAAGACTATGCCTACACCCAGTATGCCGGCACACTCGACACCCTCAGTCCAGGTGAAGCGAAGGTCTATAACTACCGGGTATTTTATGGACCCAAGAAACTTTCTCTGCTCCAAGAAATTGGCTTCAACCTTGATAAATCAATCGATTTTGGCTGGTTCGATTTCATCGCCAAACCGACTCTCTGGCTGTTGAACTACTTTCACAGTTATGTCAAAAATTATGGTATAGCAATTATTCTGGTTACCATTATCTTTAAGGCACTTTTCTGGCCCATTACCCAGAAGGGCCTGAAGTCCATGAAGAATATGCAGAAGCTTCAACCAAAAATGCTGAAGCTCAAAGAAAAGTACAAAAATGACCCCCAGGCGATGAACCGGGAGGTGATGAATCTGTATAAGACTTACAAGGTAAATCCCCTTGGCGGCTGTCTGCCTATGTTGCTGCAGATACCAGTTTTCTTCGCCCTCTACAAAGTTCTGCTGCTTTGTATTGAGCTGCGTCATGCTCCGTTCATGCTTTGGATAAACGATCTTTCAGCCCCGGATCGACTGTGGATAGGTTTTGAAATTCCCTGGCTTGGCGGCCTGCCAGTTTTAACCTTACTCATGGGAGCCTCCATGTTCCTTCAGCAGAAGATGACGCCAACCACCGCGGATCCTACGCAAGCGAAAATCATGATGATGCTGCCTGTCTTTTTTACCTTCATGTTCGTAAATTTTGCATCAGGACTCGTGCTTTACTGGTTTACCAACAACCTGTTGTCGATATTGCAGCAACAGTTGATAAACCGGAGCGCTGCCAAAACAGCGTAGTTGCACTGCGCACTATTATCCTCAATTCTGGCGGCCGAAGAATAATATTCAGGAGATAGCAATGACTCCAAAAACTCAAGATTTTTACGGAAAAGAAGTAGCCGATGCCATACAAGAGGCTTGTGAAAAATTACAGGTTCCTCAAGAACAGCTCGAGATCGAAGTTGTTGAAACCGGCTCCACAGGCATATTTGGATTAATCCGCAAGAAAGCTCATATCAAAGCTTCTGTGAAGGAGTCGGAGGTCGAGGAGACAGAAGGGCTTAGCACAAAACCTCCTCAGCCAAAAGCGGAAAAGGTTGAGAAAAAAGCCGCCGCTGCAACCAAAGAGATAGAGCAGGTTGAACAACAACCAGCCAAACAGGATGAAAAGCAGAGTATTACTGAAGCTGCATCACCTGAAAGCAAAACGTTACATTCCGCTGAATCTTTTGATGATGATGAGGATTTTGAGGAGAATGGTCAGCTTGATGTTGATGAGGATGACGAAGAGGCCTCGGCAGAGCAATTGTCTGAAGAGGTTATTGCCAGTGTCCGCCAGGAACTTATCAACATTCTCGAACTGATGGGCTATCCTTCACCCGTTGAGGTTACTGCCAAGGGCACATCCGTGTTGTGCCATGTCGGTGAGGAGTATGAGGAAGTGCTTACTGGGCAGGATGGCAAGACTCTAGATTCTCTCCAATATTTGTTGCGGAAAATCATCGTTCGCAAGGTACCCAACCGGTTACGCCTGACCGTCGATGTCGGCAATTACCGCGAAAAAAGAATTGCTGATCTGAAAGAGCGGGCACTGGAGCTTGCGGACAGTGTTAGAAACGATGGCAAGACTCAGGTTATTCCCTCGCTAAGTCCCTCTGAGCGGCGGGTTGTCCACATGACCCTGCAGGAAAGCAAAGATATTCGCAGCCGTAGTGTCGGTGAGGGGCTCTTTAAGAAAATTCTCATCTACAAGCCTGGTAAAAGCGGTCGAGGCGGAGGTCGCAAGCGTGGCAATTCCAGGGGGCGCCGAAACAACAATCGAAAGAAGAACGAATAGCAGCTGCCGCCGGCCTCGTTTAAAGAGTGTCGGTGAAAAGATATTTTCAAGCAGCTGAGATAGCATAACCATGACCGATTATCCAGCTGAAAACAGCACAGTTGCTGCCATATCTACGCCGCCGGGTGCCGGCGGAATAGGTATTATCCGGATGAGTGGTCCGACCTCCCTGCAAGTGCTGAGATCCATTTTCAGACCACATTCTTCAAAGTGCGAATTCCGCAGTCATACTCTTTACTACGGGAATATCGTTGCACCGCAATCGGGAAAGCTTCTCGATGAAGTACTTGTCGTCTTCATGCAATCGCCAAAGACTTACACCCGTGAGGATGTGGTCGAAGTGCATTGCCATGGCAGTTTCCTCGTCCTCCAGAATATCCTTGAATGCATACTCGAGCAGGGCGTGGAACTCGCCGAGCCTGGCGAATTCACCAAAAGAGCTTTTCTCAACGGCCGTATTGATCTGACGAAAGCGGAAGCAGTTATTGATATCCTTGCTGCTAAGACCCGAAAAGGTGTGGATCTTGCCCAGGAGCAGCTCGCCGGAGCTCTCTATCAGCGAGTTGAATCTATTCGCCAAGTTTTGACCGAGATGCGGGCTGTAATAGAGGTGGCACTTGATTTTCCCGACGAAGACGTCGAGATTGTCGATCTTGATGCTCTTGTCACCAGGCTCAACGAAGAGGTCGCTGCCCCCATTGATAAACTGATTAGGTCTGCGGACCAGGGACGAATATATAGGGAAGGGGTTGCCGTGGTCATCGTTGGGCGGCCCAACGTCGGGAAATCAAGCCTGTTGAACAGCATACTCCAGGAAGAACGAGCTCTGGTTACCGAAATTCCCGGAACGACAAGGGACAGTATAGAGGAACACGTTGATATTGGTGGTTTGCCGGTACGAATCGCCGACACGGCGGGTATCAGGGAAGGTGCAGATGAAGTCGAAGAGCTTGGCATACAACGGGCCAGAAGGCTTGTCAATCAGGCGGATATAGTACTTTTCATGATCGACGGTGCTGCGGGGGTCTGCGAGGAGGACCGGCAACTCTTTGCAACCGTCGCCAATAAACCGGCAATTATCCTGATCAATAAAATCGATTTGCTTGGCGAGGATGAAGAAGTGGAGCTTGGGTTCTTCCCCAATGAAATCCCCAGAGTTTTGCTCTCAGCTAAAGAGCAGTCGGGAATGGCAGAGCTTCGCCAAACACTTTTCATGGCCGTTACCGGTGGAAAAGACCAGTGGCAGGAGGAAGGGTGTGCCCCAAACCTGCGGCATAAAAACAGTTTAGTGAAAGCCAGATCTGCCTGTAGGAGAATCGTCGAAGGTTTGGATCTTGGCGTAACCAGTGACCTTCTTGCTGTCGATCTGCAGGAGTGTCTGGATCAGTTAGGCGATATCGTTGGTCAGACGACGACCGAGGACATTCTCGATGTCATTTTCGAACAGTTCTGTCTAGGCAAGTAATCGCCTATTTCGATGTCACATACGATTATATCATCTCCAGCAGTGCTGCAACCGTTCTATCCACACCTTCAGCTATTTTATCAACTCTTGAGTCAAGCATATAGCAAGGCGTCGTAACCACTCTATTATCGGTATCCACCACAATTTCAGTCTCCTGGGCGACAATATGCTGGGCTCCCATAACCCTGATATTGTCACTGGTAGATTGGTCGCTGCCAATGGTGAGTTTGACTCCGGGAAGAATTCGGGCTATCAGCGCCGGAGAGATACACAAGGCGCCGATGGGTTTGCCGGCACCATGCATGGTCTTTACCGCTTTTTCCACATCCGGATTTATCTGGCAATCCGCTCCTTGAAAGGCATAGTCCGAAAGATTTTTGGCAGCGCCGAAACCGCCTGGCAGAATGAGGGCGTCAAATTCGTTGGCAGTAAAATCAGCTAAATCACTAATATTTCCTCTGGCAATCCTGGCAGACTCAATCAGGACGTTGCGGGTATCATCCATTTCTGCACCGGTAATGTGATTGAGGACGTGGTGCTGGAGGATGTTGGGTGCAAAACAATGGTAATCAGCACCATGGCGGTGAATCGCATAGAGCGTCAACGTTGACTCGTGTATTTCGGCTCCATCCTGATGACCACATCCTGAGAGGATAACGGCAAAGACTGGATTTGACATAACTTCCTCCTTGAGTAAAAGATATATAAGTGTTGATTGGGCACGGGGATCGGGATTCTTCTCCTTTATTTTAGGGATTGGCAAAGGCCATTGTCAACTGATAATCCTGTAGAGTCTTGGTTGCAATTGTTCCAGCCCTCTCAATCTTTTGTGACTTGTGCCTGGCCAAAATATAGAGAAATGTGTATATTCCAAACCGCATGAGCATGTGGGGTAGCCCGTTTGGGTGGTTGCCGGCCGGACGGAGTTTTGAAAATTGCAAAGGTGAATAAATATGTTCAACATGGACTACTCGGAAAGTCTAATTGTCCATTTTCGACGAGTGGAAGTGCTTCGTCAAGAGGCGCTGTCTCTTACAAATATTGATCTGGAAGGACAGCAGCTTGCCGACATCGAATTGCTTCTCAACCGGGGAATGTATCCTTTAGATGGCTACCTGGACCGGGAAAATTATGAATCCGTATTAGACAAGATGCGTCTGGTTGATGGGACTGTATTCCCTGTTCCTATTTGCCTCCAGGTTGATCAGCAAACAGCCGAAACATTGGAGAAAGATCAGCGGGTCGCCCTCAGTGACCAGGAGGGTGTTCTTCTGGCAATTCTGACGGTATCGGATGTCTGGCCACTCGACAGGCAGCGCGAGGCCGAAGCCGTTTACGGTACCAAAGATGCTTCCGCTCATCCCGAGGTCCAGGCCCTGTTTTCTCGCGAGTCGGGCTGGTATGTCGGTGGATCTCTTGAAGGGGTGAGTTTGCCTGTGCATTACGATTTTCAGGAGTTACGCTATACTCCATCGGAAACCGTGCGCCGTTTCACCATGAATGGTTGGCGTAAGGTCCTAGGTTTTCACACCGAGGATTATCTGCACTGTGCTCACCGGGAAATGGTCTTGCAGGCAGCGCGTGAGGCCGGGGCTGCAATTCTACTTCATCCGGTTGCCGATCTTTCTCATCCGGGAGATCTTGATTACTACACCCAGGTAAGATGCTACCGGCATTTTATCAAGAAATTCCCTCCCAACATGATTATTCTTGGACTCACGCCCTTTGCCAACAGGGATGCCGGACCGCGTTCGGCCCTGTGGCAGGCGATCATCCGTAAAAATTTTGGGTGCAGCCATTTTATGGTAGGGGAGCATCACGGTGATCCGTTCAAAAATGGTACGGAGAAATTTTATCCTGCAAGAGCGGCCCAGGAACTGGTTGAACAATATGCGGGTGAAACCGGCATAGAAATGGTTCCTCAAAAAAACCTCGGCTATCTCCCAGATAAAAAATTATATGTGGAACTCACCTCCAATCGAGAAGAAGCTGTAGAAACCATCTCATCCCGGGAGTTGCACCGGCGTCTGACCATGGGCGAACACATTCCCGAGTGGTTTTCTTATCCGGAAATCGTCAATGAACTCCAACATACGTTTCCGCCGAGATCAAAACAGGGATTCACCATTTTTATGACAGGATTGTCCGGCTCTGGAAAATCGACCATTGCCAGAGTGCTCCTCGTGAAGTTTCTCGAGATGCGGGATAGGCCGGTCACCCTGCTCGATGGTGATATCGTAAGGCGAAATCTTTCTTCGGAGTTGAATTTTTCAAAGGAACACCGCAACCTCAATGTCACCCGAATTGGATTCGTGGCCAATGAAATAACCAAAAACGGCGGCATTGCCCTTTGCGCGCCCATTGCCCCCTATGAGCGATCACGACAAGCGAATAGGGATTTGATATCTCGTAGCGGCGGCTACATCGAGGTATATGTCTCAACGCCTCTGGAGATCTGCGAGGGCAGAGACCGAAAAGGCCTCTACGCCAAGGCGCGGGCTGGCATCATCAAAGGGGTCACTGGGGTCACCGATCCCTACGATACTCCCGAAAACCCTGATATCATCATCGATACAACCGATGTTACCCCCATGGAAGCTGTTCAGGAAATCCTGCTTTATCTTCAGCAGCAGGGCTATATTGTTTAAAGTGCTGCAAGGTTTTCATGAATAATAACCTTACTCTGGAGCAAGCCAGAAAACGGATCATCTCTCATATCTCTCGTGTGGCCACTGAGAAAGTTCTATTGACGCAGGCTGTGGGGCGAGTGTGTGGGGTGAGCTATCGTGCCCCCTATGCTCTGCCAGGGTATAACCAATCACTCTACGACGGATATGCTCTGAGTATTCCAGAAAGAGGTGTTGGAGATCAGGAAATCCGGTACCGACTTAGTGGAGAAATAGCTGCGGGTGATAACGGGAAGCAGACAATTACACCTGGTTGTGCCTGCAGAATCATGACTGGAGCGCTGGTGCCCCGCGGAACCTGGAAGATCGTCCCTCAGGAACGATGTGTGGAGCAGGCCGGCCATGTTGTCGTGGCTAAAGAAATTGCCGTCGATATCGATGATAATATCAGGAAAAAAGGATCGCGGCTCCGCAAAGGCACAACGGTTGCGAGTCATGGTAAACGTCTCACTCCGATGCATCTGGCCCGGCTGGCCGATTTCGGTGTTGATGAAGTAGAGGTGTATCGCCTGCCTAAGGTACATTACTTCTGCACCGGCAGCGAACTTGTGGATAAAATAACCAACAAGCAGCCGGGAAAAAAGTTTTCTTCGAACAGGTTCCAACTCGCTGGTCTGATACAACAAGCCGGGGCATTAGGGGTGGGTTTAGGCAGTGTTGAAGATAAGCGGCAACAGCTTGAGAGTATGCTAACCGAGGCAGCAGCCGATAACCCGGCCATGATTATCAGTACCGGTGGCATGGGGCCTGGAAAATATGATTTGCTGGAAGAGACCTTTCAGCGAGTCGGTGGCAAAACCGTATTTTCTGCTCTGCGACTGCGCCCGGGAAAGTCAGTGCTTTTTGGCATACTTGGCAACAGTCTATATTTCGGGCTCCCCGGTCCACCGCCCGCAGTACATGCTCTTTTTTATGCCCTAATTCGGCCCGCTCTTATGGCAGCAGGAGGGGAAAGCAGTTGGAAGCCGAAAACGGTGCATGCCTGTTTGGAAAGTGATATTGTCATTGCCAAGGCGGAAACGCTCAGTTTGCATGAAGGGATGATGTTTCAGCATCGAGAAAGATGTTTAGTCCGCCTTCCTTCTCCAACAGAAATACCGAACTGTTACCTGCTTTGTCAGGCGGGCAGGAAAAACTTTCGCCGTGGCTCAGTTGTTGCCGTGCTGCCGTTTAGCCCGTAGACCGGATTTCTCATGAACATTGTGTTTAATTTCATAAAATATATTGAGATTCCAACTTCTAGGTTGCAAATCCTCTACCTTTTCACATCAACACAATGTTCACCAAAGGCCAGCCGATTTCACCGACTCTGCAGCGTTGCCAAAGCAAGATGCATAGGCAACTATAGCCCCTTGCTTCGTGCCTCGCATACTCGGCAACCTCGGCTGGTGAGAAATTCGGTTTAGTCCTTTAATCTCAACGTTTTTGACAGCGAGAACAGAAATAGCTGGCCCTACCGGTAATAACGGTTTTTTGCAAAGACTGCTCGCAGTTCCGGCATGGCTTGCCAGCTCTGCCGTACACCCGAAAATTTATCTGGAAATAACCCCGTTCGCCCCCAGCATTGACAAAATCACTGATGGTCGAGCCACCACAGGCAATGGCCTCTTTGAGAACTGCACGGATCTTATCAAGGAGACACTGCCACTGCTTCATCGTCAATTTTCCGGCAGGGCGGCGAGGGTGAATTTTTGCTGAAAA
>JASJDT010000067.1 GCA_030065655.1 Desulfocapsaceae bacterium
TGACTGTCTGCCAGGCAAGGCCAGTCCGTAGATCACTCTGAGGACCAGACATGACGGCAATGCGCCCAACAACGTTGTGGTAAATTTTGCTGCCACTTCCGTAGACCTCAGGATCTGTTGCAGTAAAATAATGCTCGCCGTTGATCCATTGGCCAACCGCCAACGGTCCATTCATGATCCTTTCGAGCTTGGCGCCAGTGAAGTCGAGACGATAATCGTGGGAATTGAGAAAGGACCTGCCCTCGAGGTTTATATCCCGGGTCAGTTCTCGACTTCCAATGATATAGGTAGCGTTCATCGAAAGACCCCACTCTGGTCTGGTTTCACTCCAGTCGCCTGCCCTTCGCTTAACATCCTTCACCGCCTGTTCCGGTGACGGATTATTATTGGAGCCGGGTAGTCGCAGACACCGCTCGTGGGCGGCTCTGACAGTCGCTTCTAGACACCCTTTCTTAAACACTTCGAGGTCACCTTTATGTGTATCTGGTATATCATCTAAATCAAAAAAAGATATCTCATCAGTTGTGGTATTGTGTATGCCGGCAATGAAATGGGTGTCCTCGGGAATCTCGATGCCGCTTTCAGCCATGTATTCGCGGACCTCAGGCTTGTTGGCCATGGTTGCGAAAAGACGCACGTTGGGACCGCTGGACTGGCCCCAGCAGGCGCCACAGTCGATGGCCGACTCATATGGGTTGTTGTCCGAACTGCTTACGTGGCCTACAAAGGCAACCAGGCGGGAGACCTTATTGCTGGTAAGACCCATGGCCCGGAGCACTGACTCGACTTGGGTCTTCTGCTCCTCGATGGTGAGACCAACACCCTCTATATCGCCACGCTCTATATCCATCCGAGTGTTCATCGGCGGCACGATTTTATCGTGAATGCGTTTACGCCACTTGGTGTAGAACGCCGGAAACAGAGTCCTTCCAATGAGTGGGATACCAAAAAGCCAACCGAGCGCTTCCACCTTGACGTAGGGGGTGAGCACATGGCTTTTCATATCATGCTGCATCTTTTTAATGGTTTTGAGGAACCCTTTGCCTTTTTTATATCTGGCCTCCTCAGACTTGTGGCTCTCTCGGACCACCTCATGGATGGTGTTCCCCGGTTTAACAATCCCCGGATTTTGATTGGTAATATGGTGGTGCCCCACAGCTTGAGCGCGCAGGGGAGTGTCTAAGAATCCACCATATCCAAAGGTCTCGAAGTTACCGACGCTTTCGAGGTTTCGTCGAAACGGTTCTGAACGAACGTCGATGCAGAAGATGGCCTGGACGTCCGGGCGAGTTGCTTCCTCATTATCTTCCTTCATTTTTAATGCCGAGGATCGAAGCTTACCGACCATGTCCTCAAGGTATCCAGCCTCATAGGCGTTAAGCCAAACGGGTCCATGCTCGGACTCAGGAAAGTCGTTGAGCCATTGCGCCAGCTGGTCGAGCTTCCCAGGCTCCGCCTGTTCGAGGGTAGTGGTCGAAAGTCCAAGGGCAGGGGCCAGCAAGAAGAGCTGGTATGCTGATGCAAGTCGAGCGGCCTTGAGAGGATCGGCTACTACTCCTTTCTGGTTCTCACGTACATAGGAGACGATGGCTTCGTGTGTTCCAGCAATACCGAGTTCTGCCCGACATGTCTGTTCAACCAGTTCGCGCTCATAGTACAAACGGACCGCCAGGTACTGAACAAGGTCTATGGGGTAGTGCACCTGCCATTCTAATGATTTCAGTTCAAAGTCCTGGTGGGCACGCCAGTTGATATAGCTCGCCCAGCCATACAGAGAGGTCAGAACCAGGGAGAGATACTCCTGCCTGAGCTCTGCTGGAATGGTCAGTGCATCGAGGTGGCAGAGAATCGCCTCCTCTGGTGAATCAGGTAGGGCAGCGATCTTCCTACGGCTGTCTTTGATTCCACAGGGTGACCACTCTTTGGCGGCCAGCGATTTCCAAGAAGTGTAGAAGCCTTGTTCCCTTCTGGGCATAGGCCACACAGCATGGCCTTCGTCCAAAAAGGCTTCACACCACTTGATGACCTCCCGGTTCATGGTCCACTCAAGCCGCTTGTGCAGGGAATTGTCGCACCATCTTATGAGGGTCATATTTTTGCCGATGGCCTGGGTTTCGTCCTGCTCTTCTACCTTTGGAGTGATACGTTCAGCCATGGCACGGATCTGGGTGCTATTATCAGCACGATCAACCGTAGCTTCGGCAGTATCATAGGAAGGTGGTGTGATGCCGTTGAGCATGTGAGCACGCAGAACATCAAAGTGGCTGATTTTTTGTCCAGATATCTCAACCTCTACGTCTTCGGCGATTGCTTTAATGGCATCATCCAGTTGTTTCGAGGTGATCCTGCCTGATTTCACGAACCCCCTGTAGAACTCGTTGGGTAAATACCCATCGCCACCAGTAAAATGCTTGGATATCCGAATAGCATCATGAAAGTGAAAAGAAATCAGGTCATGAAGCGGATTATGGTGGACAAAGCCTGTCATCGGCCAATAATGCGCGATGACCCCACTAGAGCGTTCAATCAGCTCGTGAAGATCCTTGAATGTTTCAATATTATTTTCGATAGTTACATTCATTACATACCTCCCTGGATCTGTGCAAGTATGGTCCCACCTGTCTCAATCCATTCTAATGATACACCGCTGAGTAGGATCAACAGGACGATCACCACCGTAAATGCACCGATCTCAGTAGGGCCAAGATCTTCGTAGCGCAAATCCGTCCGGTGTTGGCCAAACAGGAGTCGCTTCATCATTGCGAACATGTACCAGGATGCGGCGAACCAGGCTGCGATCACAGCAATCAGACCTGTCGACATTGTGGTCGACGGGCTAAACAACATTACCAGATAACTGAAAAATAGAGCAAATGGTGGTAATCCCACCACAGCCATAATCAATAGGCTCATACATAGAGCAAAGCGCGGCATGGGTCGAAACAGTCCGCCGATCTGGTTCAAGTCCAGATCACCGTAGCGAACACGAATTCGATCCCACCCATAGGTCAGCCCACCGAGCGCGAGCGTTACCGCTGTAATGTATAAAATCGAATGGGGTGTGAGCATACCGGCCTGTGCGACATGCCACCAGAACACAGAGTACAGAGCGAGACCGGCATAAGCCAGCAACAGAGGGACTCGAATCTGTGTCATCGCTTTGATGGATCCCCACACTGCCCCAATCACTGCCAGTGCTCCAAGTGCAGACCGTGCCTGCTCAGGCAACTTCGGGATGAGCACAGCCGTAACAAGAAGTCCGAAGGCTGGCAGCAGTATTGAAAGGGCGACCGTAAATTTCCGCGGCGCTTGAGTCAGGACTTTGAGGTAGAGCACATGGAAAGGGAACAGCGGCAGGAGCAGTCCCACAACGAAAAGACCCATGATGCTGATCAGAAAAGCGCCCGAGAGATCCGGCAACATGCTTAGAACAGCTACGAGAAGGGCTATAACAGCGAGCGCATAGTTGGCAAACTGCGATCGATCAATAGCTTTTCCTGCACGCGCGATAGCGTTGTTGACCCTTAGGGCAAGCCCGTCGAAATAGAGACGGTTTGCAAAGAATAGATAGAGATGTATCAGTAGTTTACCAGGCAGTAGCCCACCTTGACGAGTACGCTGAGTGTAGACGAAGAACCAACCGCCGGAAATGGAGATAATGAACAACGCAATGATTAGTATAAACACTCCTGTTGGCAGAGCGCCGGCTTGAAAGTATGCCGAAACAACCGCCGGGTCCGGATAGAGGAAGTGGGTAAAGGTCTCAGCTGCGAACAGGTATGCCGCTGACACAAGACCGACCACTACAAGTACGTAGCCGTGTAAGGTGACGGAATGCTCGATGTTGGCGTGAAAGATCGTCAACGTTGCGTGTGAGGCGGTGACCCAGCTGAAGAGCAGGAAGATCAAAAGTCCATGAAATTCCAGAATGGCGATGTCAAGGAAATAGTGTGCTCCCGTGACCAGCAAAAATGGCAGAACCAGTGATATGATAAGGGCTGTCACCCATCCCTTGGCTTCCTGTTCCTTTTCCTCTTTTACAGCGTGCGGTGGTCGTGCGGGATCGTGGCGGGCCTGATGAATCACGTCGCCACAGTTAAGGAAAATCGATGCCTTGAACAATCCGTGGGCGATGAGGTGAAAGACCGCTAAAGAGAAGGCTCCGAGCCCGCATTCCATGATCATGTAGCCCATCTGTCCGATGGTTGAGTAACCCAGGGTCTTCTTGATGTCGTTCTGTACCAACATCATGCTTGTACCTAAGATAGCCGTGAGCAGACCAATAACGAACACGACATGAAGTGTCGGAGTACTGAGGGCATACAATGGTGCCATGCGATTGAGAAGAAAACCGCCTGCATTGATGATTCCTGCATGCAGCAGTGCATGGATGGGAGTGGGCGCATAGAGTGAATCGGGCAGCCACATGTGCAATGGAAATTGAGCCGATTTACTCATCGCTCCGATAAATATGAGCATAGCGACAGCGGTTGCACCACTTATCTCTATGCCACCAAGCAATGTTAAGTGCATTGGATCTGCCATGGCACGCTCGAAGAGCGGTGCGAACTTGACGGTTCCAAATAGATGATAGGCCAGCACAATGCCGGAGAGAAAGGCAATGTCCCCTAGTCGCAGCATGATGAAGGTTCGAAATGCGGCCTGTGACGTAGGAACATGTGCATAGTTGTGCGAAAGCAAGGACAGAAGCCAACTCAGCAGCTGCCAGGAGATAAAAAGGGTCACGAGGTCGGCACTTGAGACCATGAAGAGCAGCGACGAAATGCAGGCCGTCAATAAAATCTGGTAGAGAGGAAGCTGGGGGTCTCCCTGCAGGTATCGACTGGAATAGCGAAAAAGCAGGGTCCCGATTCCTGAGATGACCACCATCATGACGGCTGCCAACCGATCGATGGAGAGTTCCACCACCGGCAGGACCTCCCACGGCCAGGCAAACAGAACAAGACGAATTGGATCTGTTGTCTGCATAACCTGCCAAAGAGTCAGAATGGAAGTTATGGCACCAGCTACCATGACCCAAAAGCAAAACTTGGTGCGATCATCGCTCTTATCCTGGGTTGGAAGCGCAGTGAGGGCCGCAACGACAAGCGGGGCCAGAGGGATGAGTAGTGGATAATAACTAGAAAAATAATTCATCAAAACTGTCGTACCTCAATAAAAATGAAATTACTTTTTCCCATCTAGCCCGATGGGGGCCAAAAAACTTAGCTACTAAACCTCCAGTTTAGTAGTTATCAGTCAGTTTAAAAGGCATCGTATATACAATATATGGATATTTGTCAATACTGAATAGTCATTCAGTTTTGTGTATTAACCCCTTGCTTATTAGAGATTTTTTTTATATTTTATGTATAATTTCCTTCTTTTATATTGTTAAGCAGAGCTACTTTCCTAACTGTATTTTTCCACAATCTTAGCGATTTGATGACAACTATAAGTCTAGGAACAATAGTTAGATTCTACTGCGTGTGATTCTCACTATCTTTGCTAAATGGGCTACAAGGGTTTTAAACTGAATTTTTGGTTTCACCAAAGGCGCAGTTTTGAAAAAGGAAAAGGTAGACAACTCAAAGGGACTCATTTTGGCAACTGAGAGGGGGGCACGTGCACTCTGTTTCGCACGAGGGTGATACTGTATCAAAAAGTTTCTAACCCCGATGAACGAGATAAGAACCTTAGGACAGATTGTTATTTTGTTAAAAAACAAGAAAGCAATCTGTAAGTTACTAAAGAGAATTAGCCCGTATTTCTCACGAACGTTGGGTCAATTTAAAGTGAGTTGAGTATGTGTAATGCTTTCAACCAGGTTAAAAGCAATTGCAACTTTATACAATGGTCACCGGAGGCGCTTGGAAGAAATGCAGGCTAGAGAAAGTACATTACAAGTAAAAGTGAGACAGGTTTTCCAAGCCCTGGTTGTGGCCGAAAGACATCAAAAGTATTGCTATTGATGTCTTCTGGTAATCAAAGCTGCAGCCACAGTCATCAGCCAGAACTCTAGCGCAACCCCATTTTTTTTATGGGAGGGGATGGTTTAATACCCCATCGTTTTTCGCCGATCCATCGTCAGTGATTTAAGGAGCTTATTTAAGTGTCTGGTCGCTCCGGGATTATCCTTTATCAGCCCCTCATAGATGGCATCTTCGTCGTCTAGATTATAACTGTGCTTCAGTCTGTCGCCGAGCATGCGGGCCAAACTGCGGTAGAAACGCATACCATTTACAGGGTCACTTTCGGTAACATCACTGACAAACTCCTTGCTAAAGACCATGACGGTTGACTCTTCTATGCATTCGGCCGTACCAGTGTATGTTTCATTTCCAACAAGACCTGACCAGCCAAAAGCTTCACCTGCATGCTCAACAATGTATGTCGTTCTTTCCTGCTCGCCTACGCAAAGGCGTATCCGGCCCTTTTCAAGGATGTAGAAAAATTCTGCTGCATCTCCGGTCTTGAAAAGCCTATATCCTTTCGGATGGGTATTTTTCTCCGCTGAGTCGATGAAGTTTTTTATGAATGTATTCTCCAATCCATCCAGTAGTTCCGATTGCTTAAAAAACATGTGAACCCCCTCTTCTTAAGAATTGCTACAGATGACATACAAGGAAGTATTTTTTTGATTGTCAGCTGATTTCCATGATCAGCCTTTCATCTTTGATAGCCTGCAGCTATTGATCGTATTGTTCTGTAACTCTTCTCCTGTTAATGGTTGTTGTATTGACGTGCATCTATCTCTAAAACCTCCTCATCAAAAAGTCAAGCAGCCTCCTACCAGGCAACCCCACTGTCGCAAAGATCCGTGGTTTTCCGTTCCACCTATAGGTCATTGGTTTTATCCTGTATTTGTTTTGGTTACTGCTGCTATCCTACTTCTATTATACAGATTTTTCTGAATTAAAGTCAAAAAAAGGGGATGATCGACATAACAGAACCTTGGCATATTCAGTGGACTAAGTAACATATCAGAGGAGTTTGCAACCACATACAAAGTGAGGATGAGCTATGATGCGTTTTGCTGGAATAAAGAACAGCATTTTGATGTTACAATTCATTTCTGTCATTCGAGAGGCTAGAGAGGATAGGAGTGCATCTAAAATATTAATTGCTGACAAGAAACACGCCATCGGAACGCAAAAATGAGAGAGCTTACAAATTCTCCAACAAATCCTTCCACCAGATGAACTGGGGAAGGCTTCGTAAACCGGCTGAAGAATAAAATCTTTGAAATGATAATTATTGAGACCGGGTGTCGATAGGCTACTCTATGGGACGCGTATCATCTACCTTGTCACCATTGAGGGCTCGCTATCCAAATCAAATAGAACTAACCAAATAGCACTAACGCTCTGCCGGCTGCGGAGATCGGTTGTGAACCTCACACCCCTCGGGTGATATAGACAGGCTCGCTCTGCTGCTGGCAAAATTCTGTGAATTGCTGGGTTTGGTAAGTCCGTATGGGGCTAACTCAGATGAGCTCTTTGCCATGGAGTTTTTCTCTTTGCTCGACACGAGGCACGACTCACCAAGGACAGGAAAATGGATCGCCTGCCGACCCGATGTCATGTAGAGGACGTATCCAGTCAACAAGCCGATGCTATCACGGCCTTTCTCAAAATAGTGATAGCGCTTAGGAGGAATCAGCAGAAAAAGATAATGTACTTGATTAAGGAGCTGCGGATTAACACCGACAACATTGGTGAATCCTACCTGGCAGTTGTGAAGTACGCCTACGGTCTGCTCTTACTGGGCGATGATCAGAAAAGTAAATTGCGGGAATGAAAAAAGCCCATGCACGTTAAAGTGCATTGGCTTTTTTGATGTGTGAAACATTCAATCAGAGCAAAAGGCGTTAACTGGTCATCACCTTGTTTATATGCTTCTGATCCTCCAGCGGTAGATACTGGGTGAGCGGGCAAGCACCGCATCCGCCTTCGGGAAGGTCGGTACCCCGGTGGATCTTTTCGATAATGGCGGTCGTTGCCGCCCTGCTGTCGGCATAAATGTTCTCTTTACCAATTTCGTCATAAAGACCAGTTCGTTCCATGACGTCGAGAATCTGTCCTTTAACTCCACAGACAGCAAAACCCAAACCGCCACTTCTGACACGCTTGACCAGCATCTCCAGCGCTTCCTCGCCTGACGCATCCATATCATTAATGCCACGTGCATCGAGCAGGATATACCTGAGGTCCGGCTGCTCGTTACGGAATTTCAACACCTGCTCGTCAAGGTAACTGGCGTTGGCAAAGAACAGGGCCCCGTCGAAACGGACAACTGAAATGTGACGGCAGCCTTTGAGCCGGTAATAATCTGCCGACTTGAGGACCTTTTCCTCGCTCAACGACAGACTGGCAACAACTGGCCGCATCGATTTGTAAAGGAAAATGCACATGGAAAGTACCACACCGACCATGATGCCTTTATCAAGATGAGGTGCAAAATAGAGAGTTACCAGAAAACTGAAAATAGCGATTGCACCGTCATACCATTGGGCTTTCCAGGCATGGATGAAGCCTTTGACGTTAACCAGACCGATAACCGCCATCATGATGACGGCAGCAAGAACTGCCTGCGGCAGGTGATAAAGCAGCGGCGTGAAAAACAGCAGGGTTATTACCACCATAACAGAGGTGATGACAGAGGAGATACCGCTTATAGCCCCGGCCTGAAGGTTGACTGCAGAGCGGGAGAACGAGCCTGAAACTGCGTAGCTCGACCCAATCGAGCCCAGGATGTTGGCGAGTCCCTGACCGATCAATTCCTGGTTCGGGTCAAGTTTCTGGCCGGTCTGGGCAGCCATGGCCTTGGCAATGGCGATGGCTTCCATAAAACCTAGCAGCGAAATGATGATCGCATAAGGCAGTAGTTTGAAAAATGTCTTGCCGTCCAGAGATGGCACGACAAAGGTCGGAAGCCCCTCAGGTATCTTACCGACGATGGCTCCGCCGCCGGTGAATTTCAGCTTCGACGGGTCAAGTTCAACCGTGCCCACCGAAATCCGCCAGGTGGAACTGTCTGTCTCCATGTCTGAGGGCGCCTCGCCCATAGGATAGAAGATGTAGTTCTCGGACTGGGAAACACCGGTGAACTTCATATAACGAAGTTCTGTGCGCAGCTCGGAGGAGAGCTTTTTCGCTTTTGCCAGTTCAATCGAGAGAATCTCAACCTCACTCTCAAGTCTGACCAGTTCGGGGGTTTTACCGCCATGGCTGTCGTCAGCATGGGCTTTTAGATTGTCAATATCCAGTCCGACATCTGCCCGCGTTTGTCCTATTCTCTCTATTTCTCTGACAGAGTGATTGAAGGCCTCAACTTTTTCCTCAAAGCCGTTGATCTGGATTGCATCGACCGTGACATAGGTATCCTTGTTGAAACCAGTGAAGTAGGATATCACCGTTGTGACCGCAACGGCGATAAGTACATTGGGGATGCGTGGGTTGATCTTGCGCAACCCGTACATAATCGCCACGGCGCCAACACCGTAGAGCAGGGTCGGGAAGTGAGTATAATCAATTGCGGCCTGACCAACCCTGATCAAGGTTTCATAATGGTGCTCGGCCTTATCGACATAGACCCCGAAAAATTTGGAAAACTGGGACGAGGCTATGATGATTGCCGCAGCATTGGTGAAACCGTTGACTACCGGATGGGAAAGGAAGTTGACCACCAGTCCGAGCCTCAGTACACCGAGGGAGAACTGAAAGATTCCGACGGTTAAGGCCAGCACGATCGAGTAGGCAATGAATTCGGCAGAACCAGCGGTGGCCAGCGGCTCCAAAGAGGCTGCTGACATCAGCGAGACAACGGCTACCGGCCCGGTGGCAAGCTGCCGACTCGATCCAAAAAGAGCGGCAACCATTGGCGGCAAGAAGGCCGCATAGAGGCCGTAATAAGCGGGAAGGCCGGCAAGCTGGGCATAGGCCATCGACTGTGGTATTAGTACAAGAGCAACGGTGATCCCGGCAAGCAGATCGATCCTGAAATTGCCGAAGCTGTAGTCCTTAAACCATAAAAAGAATGGGAAGATTTTATAAATCATCGTAGTTCATACCATCATGTAAGGTATCGTGATAAGTAGTAGCTATTTAAGTAAGCCCTAACTTTGCCTCCAATTTCGTCAAGATAGTTATCATTTTTCGACTGTCCTTACAAGCATTTTTATTGTCTCAGGGTATTGCCCGATGAATCCAGGGAGTAAATACATCAGATTTATCATACTGATTCCCAACCAGAAAATACCGCGGACAATCCGCAGGTTTTCTAATTGACATTGCCATATTGAAGGTCTGAAAATCCTATCATCAGGTGAGAAGCGCTCGCCAACCAAACCCGGTGGCATATTTTCACTGAGTTTGACCAGAACTCTAGCTCAGTGATAAAAGGCTATGCCAGGAATCGACCTCATTGCAAAATCTTTGAGAGGACAGAAATAATAACCAATGAGAGGATGATTCGATATTAAATCCTGTTGTTACCTTGAAGAAGTTGCTTCGTTGTAGCACATCTCATATTACAACATGGCATCTTACAAGCGTATGAAGCCATTGACAATCTTAGCTTTTTAAAATTGAAAGTAAGTTGACCTTCTCAAGTCGATAAAGCGAAGTACTTCACTTCAACTCGAAAATGTGATGAAAATGACACTCCACTTTAGTCTCGTCGAAGAATTGGTACTAGAATAAGGAATTCATCAAATTGACGCTTTTTCTGACAACTAATATTTTGTCCCCCGCGCATGCGGGATATTATTGGTATTCTGGTGGAATTTATGCTTAGGCATTTCCCGCGAGCGCGGGGTGATTCTCAGGGCTTGGTTTTCTGTTTTTCACGCACAGTTCATTTCCCTGCCGTGCGGGGTACTTCTTTTTAGTGTTAGTATAGCAACTATTCAGATCAAAAATGGTTGGGCAGTTTTGTACAGCACTTCAAAACCTCATATTTTGCTCCTTGCGTTGTAAACGTATAAACGACAAAAAATTTACGCCAATAGCAATGGATATTAGCTAAAATTATTTGTTTATAAAGTGAATCGGTAAGTTGGTAAGTCGGTAAATCACCAATCGGTGAATTACCGACTCATTCACTATCACCATCAAGTGGTTAATCAAATTAGTAATTTTTTACCCACACCATGGTATCTTACCAGATAGGCTTCATGGCACTCATGAAAGAACGCAATTCCTCGCCCACCGCTTCAATGCTTGTATAGCGTATTGCTTCATTGACCTCGATGAGTTCCAGATTGTCAACGCCGTTATCCGTGACATCGAGCCCCTTGCCGATGACGTCAACATCTATCTTCTTCATAAATTCCTGGAGCAGTGGAATGGCAGCGTTGGCAAAAAGATAGTTGCCGTACTCAGCGGTATCGGAGATTACCACATTCATTTCATACAGCTTCTTTCTGGCAATGGTGTTTGCTATGAGCGGCGTTTCATGCAGTGACTCATAGTAGGCCGACTCCTCCTTGATTCCGGCATCCACCATGACATCGTAGGCAAGCTCGACTCCCGCTTTAATCATGGCAATCATGAGAATTCCATGATCATAGTACTCCTGCTCAGGAATCTCTTGGGTGGTGGACTGGGATTGCTCAAAAGCTGTTTCCCCGGATTCTTTCCTCCAGCGGAGCAGGTCAGCATCACCATTTGCCCAGTCTGCCATCATGGTTTCCGAAAAATGACCGGACATAATGTCGTCCATGTGTTTTTCAAACAGCGGCGTCAGAATTTCCTTGAGCTCTTCTGCCAGATGAAACGCTCTTATTTTTGCCGGGTTGGAGAGCCTGTCCATCATCAGGGTAATGCCACCATGCTTCATTGACTCAGTAATTGTCTCCCAGCCATATTGTACTAACTTGGAGGCGTAGCCGGAATCAATCCCCTTCTCCACCATTTTGTTGTAGCAGAGAATTGAGCCGACCTGGAGCATGCCACAAAGAATGGTCTGCTCGCCCATGAGATCGGATTTGACCTCGGCAATGAATGATGACTGCAGCGCACCGGCCCGGTGACCACCTGTGGCTGCACAGTAGGCCTTGGCGATATCCCAGCCAATACCCAACGGATCGTTTTCGCGGTGAACCGCCAAAAGTGTCGGCACACCAAAACCTCGTTTGTATTCTTCCCGCACCTCGGTTCCTGGAGACTTGGGTGCCACCATAATAACGGTAATGTCCTTGCGAATTTCCATACCGACTTCAACAATATTGAAGCCATGAGAGTAAGACAGGCAAGCTCCTTCCTTCATCAGTGGCATGATTTCAGAAACTACCGCCGAATGCTGTTTGTCAGGAGTGAGGTTGATTACCAGATCTGCAGTAGGAATGAAATCTGTATACACACCAACTGCAAAATTATTCTCGGTGGCATTTTTCCAGGACTGGCGTTGCTCAGTGATGGCCTCCTGACGTAATGCATAGGAGACGTCAAGACCTGAGTCGCGCAGGTTGAGTCCCTGGTGCAAACCCTGGGCACCACAACCGACAATTACAATTTTTTTTCCCTTTAGTACTTCCACACCATTGAATTCGGAAGGCTCCATAAATCGACATTGCGACAATTGCTCGAGCTGCAGGCGTAAAGGTAATTTGTTAAAATAATTGGCCATTATCTTTCTCCTTTTTCATATATCACAACATATTGGCAAACATTTACGACGAAAATGTATATTGGGATTTGCTTGTTGCGTCAAGTGATTTATTCAGTATACTGTATTGCAAATTACGCAATAAATATTTCCTCAATATCCGCTTGAAAACCATGGACATGCGCGACTTGCAGCTTTTCCGGCATCTGGCCTCAACCCTCCATTTCGGCAGAACCAGTCGCAGATGCAATATTACTCCCTCCGGACTTACCCGAACCATTCAACGCCTGGAGAATGAACTTGACCAACAGCTTTTCAGGCGCAACAAGCGTTCCGTAACACTTACCCATGCTGGCGAAATCCTGGTCAGGTATAGCGATGAGATACTCAACCTTCATCGAAAAATGCGCAATGAACTCAGTGGAGAAGGTCATCTTTACGGCGAACTTTCACTCTATTGTTCGGTTACGGCGATTCTCAGTATACTCCCGACCATTCTTGAACGCTTCAAAATTCTCCATCCCCAGATTCAGATACACCTGCAAACGGGTGATGCGGCAATGGCTCTGGATCGCCTTGCGCAAGATGAGACAGACATCAGCATTGCCGCTCTGCCCGACAACATTCCAGACGATCTTGAAATAATCAAACTTCTGAAAACGCCGCTTATTTTTATTGCTCCCAAGAACCACGATCATATAGTTATCTACAACGATAAAAAAGTTGACTGGCAGCAAACACCTCTCATTCTGGCAGAGAAAGGATTAAGCAGACAACGGGTGGAATCATGGTTCCAGGCGAATAAATGGACACCCAATCTCTATTCCCTGGTAGCCGGCAACGAGGCCATCATTGCTCTGGTCAGTATGGGATGCGGAGTAGGTGTCGTTCCCGAACTGGTGCTTGAAAAAAGCACGTTGAAGAACTCTGTGCAAATTCTCACCGATGCACCATCGCTTTTGCCATTCTCTGTGGGAGTATGTACAAACAAAAAGAATTTACCCAACCCTATTGTCAGTGCCTTTTGGCAAAATGTCAAAGAAACATTAGCATACCTGGAAACCCCAAACTACAAGGAGATTCATGAGAACGATTCTGGTAACCAACGATGACGGTATCGACAGTATCGGCATCCAGGCTCTTGCTGATGCCCTCAAAAATCTGGGCAAAGTGATTGTTGTAGCGCCTGATCGTGACAAATCGGCGGTGTCGCACTCGCTGACCATGCACCGGCCCCTGCGCCTTAAACATTTCGCCGAAGACAGGATCGCAATTGACGGCACACCCACTGACTGCGTGGCCATTGCCCTGCAAAAAATCATGGCAAAGCCGCCGGTACTGCTGGTTTCCGGCATCAATAATGGCCCCAACCTAGGTGATGATATTTCCTATTCAGGAACAGTCGCTGCAGCGCTTGAAGGGACCATGCACTGCATACCCTCCATGGCCGTTTCCATGGCTGCAAAAGATGGAAATTTTGCTCACGGTGCAGAAATCGCCACCCGTCTCGCCGCCCAGGTACTGGATCAGGGGTTACCAGAAAATACGCTGCTTAATGTAAATATCCCGGCAGGAGAAACGTTTAAGGGCTTGCGGGTTACCAGGCAGGGCAGAAGTATGTGGCGCGACTCCATTCAAGAAACCACCGATCCCTGGGGTAAGACCATTTTCTGGATTGGTGGTGGATTGCCGGTGACTGATTCTGCAAACGATACCGACCTCCACGCCATAGCCAACGATTATGTGTCGGTAACCCCAATACATCTTGATAAAACCAGTCACGAAGGAGTCTTAATCCTCAAAGGCGACTGGCAGTTGGAATCACATTTTTCTTTTTAATTGCAAGCCGATCAGCTTTCAGAAGTATACCTATAAAAACCGCAGTGACAGGGAATTACCCATGAAAATCACCTTTTATACAGCAGGTGGGACCATTGATAAAATATATTTCGATGCCAAAAGCACCTATGAGGTGGGCGAGCCAATTTTGGAAGAGATTCTGCGTGAGGGTAATGTGTCTTTTACCTATGAAAGTAAAATAATCATGCAAAAAGACAGCCTTGAGCTGACCGACAAAGACCGTGATACCATTTACACTGTGATAAACAATGAGAGCAATGACAGAATCATCCTCACTCACGGTACGGATACCATGGTGAAAACAGCCAAAAGGCTCCAGGGAATTGAAGGGAAGGTCGTCGTTCTTACCGGTTCCATGGCCCCGGCACGATTTAGATCAAGCGATGCACCTTTCAATATTGCCTTTGCCATCGCTGCAGTGCAAACACTTGCCAATGGTGTTTACATCGCCATGAATGGCAGAATTTTCCATCCCGACAATGTTTGCAAAAACCCTGAAAAGGCAGTTTTCGAGACATTAGGATAATTGGGAGAAACATACAAATTTACAGATCATTGCAGGGTGGTACCAAACTCTTGATATACTTTCTCAATGGGAATGGCGAACCCTATACCCTCGGTGTCCCTGATAATCATAGTATTGACACCGCGGACATATCCTTGTTCATCAATGAGCGGCCCGCCGCTGTTGCCGGGATTGATGGCCGCGTCTGTCTGCAGATACATCCGCCTGTCTTTACCGTATCGACTAAACCCTGAAAAAACTCCGGAGGTGACCGTTTGCCGTAAACCCACCGGGCTACCTACCGTAAACACTTTATCACCCTGTCTCAAAACCACATCATTCGGGGCGGTTTTGAGATGCGATCCATCGTGGGAGAACAGTGCCAGCAAGGCAAGATCGTAATTCTGACTGGTGAGGACAAAGCCGGCGAAGTGCTCCTGGCCATTATCGAGTATGATTTTAATCTCTGGAGCGGCCAGCGACTTTTCAAGTTCTGCGAGTTTCCGTTCGCTCTCCTGTTGCTGATCAATGTATTTGGCCAGTATTTTTTCCCGTTCAGCAATCACAATTCTCAACTGACTCTTGGTAGGACCCTCAGCCATCCTGCGCATCTGGCTGCGTAAATTGGCAAGTTTTTCTTGCTCAAGGTCTATAAGCTTTCTGCGGGTGGTTATCTTTTCCTTTGTTTCCTTGAGATTTTGATCATCAAATTCAACTACGTGACGGTTGGTGACGATGTAGTTTTTACGGATAAAAAAGCCGGAACCTGTTCCCCAGGGAGTCTCGATTGAAACGGTGGCACGGCGCGCCTTATCAACTGGTGACCCACTCGTCAACTGCTGTGTATCAACATGACTATCCTTAGGAATATCTATTCGGTCAGCTTTCACCTCGGCTTGTTTTTTTGGCACGTCATAGACTTGGCCACGCTTCTGCTGAGTGGCCATAGCGGTCTGCTGGTCACTTGCAGAGTATTTCATTGAGGTGAAATAATAGGTGAGTCCGGCAGTAGCAATAATGAGCAGGAAAGCCAGTCCAAATTTGACAGCGTTGCTATTTGTGCCAGATTTCTTTTGGCCTTTATTCTCCAACTCTCTCTTTCGCTTCTCGTAGGCCTCGTATTTAGCGAAAATTACGCCGCATTTACGACACTCCGTAGAGTCCGCCTGGATATGATTGCATTTAGGACATTTCATCGAGACAATCTCAACTGGACTTACTCAGGTATTCTTAATAACTTTTCAAGATAATTTTCAAATGATTCCTAAGGAATCCCCAAAAATTGCAAGGTACTTTTCTCTATAATTGGGAAACTTTGATACTCCCCTATATTTATTGTGATTTTGGCTCATTAGATCAACAATCGGTGGTTGGTCAGGGAAGCTGCTGCCCGTTTATCGTTGTTTTCTTATCGGTCTATCTGAGAAGTTCCATTAGTTAGATAAATCTACAAAATCTGGCTGAGAAACAGCTGGGTGCGTTCGTGTTGAGGGTTATCAAAAAATGCGTTGGGCTCATTTTCTTCGACGATTTCCCCGAAATCCATGAAGATCACTCTATCGGCAACGGTCTTGGCAAAACCCATTTCATGGGTCACCACGATCATGGTCATTCCCTCCTTGGCTAGATCTACCATGACATCAAGAACCTCCTTAATCATTTCCGGATCCAGTGCCGATGTCGGCTCATCAAACAACATAATCTTAGGCTTCATGCATAGACTTCTCGCGATCGCCACCCTCTGCTGCTGCCCGCCAGAGACCTGCCCGGGATACTTATTGGCTTGCTCAGGAATTCGGACAATTTCCAGGTAGTGCATGGCCAGCTCTTCAGCTTCTTTTTTCGGCATCTTTCTCACCCAGATGGGTCCAAGAGTGAGATTGTCCAGGATGGTAAGGTGCGGAAAAAGATTGAAGTGCTGGAATACCATCCCCACTTCCGCTCTGACCTTCTCGATATTTTTCAAATCCCTGGTCAGCTCAGTACCGTTGACAATGATTTTCCCGCGCTGATGTTCTTCCAATCTGTTAATGCACCTGATCATGGTCGATTTGCCGGAACCGGAGGGCCCGCAGACCACTATTTTCTCCTGAGGCTGGACCTGGAGATTAATATCCTTGAGCACATGGAATTCATCATACCACTTGTGCATTTCGATTATTTCAATGATCGGCTGACCGTTGGGTTTTTCTTCAGCAGACTGCGTTGTTTTCATGGATCGTTTTCCTTGGTAGATAAATATCTCTTATTATGTGAGCCTTTTGCAAAAGTAAGATTTTCGTTCAAAATCGAGGCATGCGAAAAATTTTACCGCTAACATATAGTGGATATTCCAAGGATAAAATTTTTAACATAACGAAGAGTGTGGGTGAAAATATAATTTTACAAGTGGCTCATGTGTCGGCCTTATACTCAAGTTCCTTTTCAATTTTCTTGCTGTATCGTGACATGGAATAGCAGCAGAAGTAGTAGATGGCAGCAACAAAAAGATACGCCTCGGTACTGAAACCTGTCCACTCCGGTACATTGAGAATGGATTTCGTGGTGTTGAGTATATCGTAGAGGGCAATGATTACTACCAGCGAAGTGTCTTTAAAAGCGGAGATCAATATTCCCACGGTTGGTGGAATAACGATCTTCAACGCCTGTGGCAAGATGATCAGGCGCATTTTCTGCCAATAGGTCAGTCCGAGCGACTCCGCTGCTTCATACTGCCCTTTGTCAAGTGCCTGCAACCCGCCGCGAACAACCTCGGCAATGTATGCCGCGGTAAAAAGGATAATAGCGGTCTGAGCCCGCAGTACTTTATCAATAGTGACGCCTTCGGGTAGAAACAACGGGAACATGACCGAAGACATGAACAACAGGGTAATAAGCGGTACGCCGCGAATAAGCTCAATATAGACAACGCAGAAGGCCTTGATTATTGGTAGCCTCGACTGCCTTCCCAGGGCGAGCACTACTCCTAGAGGGTAAGAGGCAAGTATACCAAAGAAAGACAGCAGCAGGGTAAGCGGCAGCCCGCTCCACTTGGTGCTTTCCACGGAGACCAGGCCAAAAAGACCACCCTTCATCAATACACCCATGGAAAACAGGGCAACCAACCAGGTATAGCCTAGCTTTCTACTCCATTTTTTCCAGTCTCTACTGTAGATGAGCATGGAAACCAGGATGATCATGGCGACAAGTGGACGCCACTGATGCTCGTAGGGGTAGTAGCCGAAAATATTAAATCTGATATTCTGGGTAACAACTGACCAGCAGGCACCTTCCACCTGATGACACTCCTTTCCCGAGGTAAACCAAACACTGTCGATAAAGGCCCATTGCACAAACTGGGGCACCAGTTGTATTAAAAGAATGAAGATCAGTATCGTCGCCAGTGAGTTCAGGTATCCATTAAACAGGTTGTGCCTGATCCAGCCGATAACGCCAATGTTTGTCAAAGGCGGCTTGATAGCTTTGTTTTCAACTTGTACGCTCATAATTATCTTTCGACTATAGCTATTCTCTTATTGTACCAGTTCATAAATGCCGACGTAGCCAGACTGCAACTCAGATATACCACCATCATTAAGGCTACACCCTCAACAGCCTGCCCCGTCTGGTTAATCGTAGTGCCAGCCACCTGGACGAAGTCCGGGTAGCCTATGGCTACGGCCAGGGAACTGTTTTTTGTCAAGTTCAGCAACTGACTGGTCAGGGGAGGTACTATCACCCGAAGGGCCTGGGGGAAAATGACCAAGGACATAACATGACGTGAACGCAATCCGATGGACATGGCAGCTTCCGTCTGTCCTTTCTTGATTGACTGAATTCCAGCTCGCACGATCTCGGCCACAAATGCCGCGGTATACAGCACCAGCCCGACGAGTAGGGCTGAGAACTCGGGGCTGATATTGCGTCCGCCAACAAAATTAAAGCCTTTCATGGTCGGAACATTCATCTCGGTCGGACTTCCACAGACAATCCAGGTGAGAAGGGGTAGCCCGAGGAGCAGACCGACACCCACGAGAACCTTGGGAAACTGTTGGCCAGTCCTTTCCTGACGTTTTTTCGCCCATCGCGAAATAATCACCACTACAATACAGGCCACCAGAAAGGCCCAACCCATATATGACCAGGCATAATGAGCCGAGGGAACAGCAAAGTCAATTCCGCGATTGGAGAGGAAAAAACCGGGAAGTGGAGATAGAGCCTGACGAGGGCCTGGAAATGCTTCGTAAAAGAGCGCGTAAAAAAAGAACAGCTGCAGCAGCACGGGGATATTTTGAAACAACTCCACATAAGCTTTCCCTAACTTTGCTACAAGCCAGTTCTTCGATAGTGTACAGATACCGACAATCGTTCCAAGTATTGTCGTCAATATCATACCAACGAGTGAAACCTTCAAGGTGTTGAGAACACCGACCAGTAGGGCTCTGCCGTATGTATCAGCGGCCGAATAGGCAATTGGAGCTTCGCCGATTTCAAAGGCCGCCTCTCTCTCAAGAAAGCCGAAACCACTGGCAATGGCCTGCTTGGCCATGTTTTCCTGGACATTTGAGATGAGGTAATAGCCGATGAAGGCCACTGCGGCAGCAGTCAGAATCTGGTAAATAACTCCTCTGGTTTTCTCGTCATTCCAGAAGTATGTCTTTCTTATCGTAGCCTTATCAATTTCAACCATGGACGCTCGAAGATATATACTGAAAAAATCAGCAGAGGTAAAAATCGCTTGTGCGGTTCAGCTGTTCTACCCATTGGAGATGGGAATATGCCATACAGCCGCTCCGGCGATGATCTGCCTGCTCAGTTCATTAATTAGCAGTACGTTACACTCATTATGATACGGTGAAACATCTACAAAAAAACCCATTCCGAAAAAGCTTAATTACAGTTCAGAATGGGTTTTCCGTTCATTCCACCGGTTCAGGGTGTACTCTTTACTTGAATGGAGGAGAGTACATCAGACCGCCGTTGGTCCAGAGAGCGTTCAGACCGCGCTCGATTCCAAGAGGAGTATTGACACCGACGTTGCGCTCGAAAATCTCGCCGTAGTTGCCTACCTG
>JASJDT010000062.1 GCA_030065655.1 Desulfocapsaceae bacterium
GCCTTGGTATCACCGTTACCAATGTTCCAGGCTATGGACCAGACTCGGTAGCACAGATGGTTTTTAGTCATATTCTTCATTTTACCAACAATGTAGCCGGACATAACCAGGATGTCATCCAGGGTGGCTGGAGCAAAACCCCCGACTATTGCTACTGGCTCAGTCCACAGGTTGAACTGAAAGACAAGGTATTGGGTGTCATCGGCTACATTGTTGGTAAAATGAAGAATATGACTAAAAACCATCTGTGCTACCGAGTCTGGTCCATAGCCTGGAACATTGGTAACGGTGATACCAAGGCTACTGGCGGCCTTGGTATCGATAACATCATAGCCGGTGGCCAGCACTCCAATATATTTTATGTTAGGCAAGCTCTTCAGCGTGTCTGCGCTAAGAACGGTTTTATTGGTGAATACTGCCTCCGCACTTTTAGCGCGGCTGATGACCTGATCGGCAGGAGTGCGATCATATATCTGGAGGTTGCCAAACACTTCCAGCTTTTGCCAGTTCAGGTCACCTGGATTGAGGGTGTAGCCATCGAGCACAACAATATTCATTGCTTGTTCCTCTGTTTTCCTTGGGATGAAAACACTACTCGACCTCTTTGAGCATGTTGTCGATAAACTCTAGGCCTATATGCCAGAAGGTCGAATCATCAAGGTCTATATTAAAGGGCTTGAGGAGATTGTATGGCGTATCGGAACCACCAGCTCGTAGAAGCTCAAGATATTTGGCAATAAAGACAGATCCTTCCCGCTGGTATATGCCGTAGAGTGCCAGAACAAGCAATTCACCAAAAGCATAGGAATAAACATAGCCGGGTGTTGACAGAAAATGGGGGATATAGGACCACCAGATGCTGTAGTCATCGGTTAGAGTAACAGACTTACCAAACATTTGCTGCTGGGTTTCAAGCCAAAACTTGCTCAGCTGTTCACTGCTTAATTCTCCCTGGTTTCTTCGGCCCTGGTGCATGGCGTCCTCAAATCGGTTCATAGCTGTCTGCCGGAAAACGGTGGCAAAAATCGATTCGAGCTTTTGGCAGATAAAGGCACGCTTTTCATCTTGAGAATCGAGCAGCTCGACTTGTGCTCGAAACACCACCAATTCAGCAAATACCGATGCTGTCTCGGCGAGAACCAGGGGTGTGTCGCTGTTAAAATAGCCCTTTTCAGCAGCGAGTACCTGATGGATACCATGCCCAAGTTCATGGGCTACTGTCGAGACATCCGGGAGGCTTCCGGTAAAATTCACCATCACATAGGGATGCACTTCGGGAACACAGGGATGGGCAAAGGCGCCGCCACGCTTTCCCTGGAGCACCGGGGCATGAATATAACCTTTATCGAAGAACAGTGAAGCAGTCTCTGCCATTACGGGGGAAAAATCCCTGAAAGAATCAAGAATCATTTTCCTGCTCTCTTCCCAGGTGATACGCTTGCTGGGTAGTGCTGGCAGGGGAGCATAGCGATCATAGTCGTAGAGAGTGTCAAGACCGAGCAGTTTCTTTTTGACATTGTAGAAGCGCTCGACAATGTCGTAGCGATCTGTCACTGCGGCAATCAGGGTATCGACGGTGTTGTCTTCCAGCTGATTGTCAAGGTTCATCGCACTCACCCAGTTGCTATGTTTACGCTGCCTATCGGTGATCATCTTCTCAGCTGCCAGGGTATTGTAGATATGGGTGAGTATATGATTTTGACTCTGGAGCCCTGCGGTCATCTCTGCTGCGGCTAGAAGACGTACCTCTCGGTCGCCATTGTAGAGGTCGGTGAGTACTTCCTCCATTGTCCGCTGTCTTTCGCCGAAACGTAGATTGCCAAAGATTTTATCGAAGAGGGTGTTCCAGCTTTTTCGCTCAATTACCTTACGCTCAATAAGTAGTTTTTCCTCGGGTTCGGATAACTGATGAGGCTTATATCTGCGCAGGGTGGCAAGATAATGGCGGTAACGAGAAATGATGTCATCGTCGAGCGCTTTTTGAGCCTGCTCGTCGCCCAGCAGGTTCCATTCGAGTTCAAAGAAAACTAGATTGGTTTCCACCTGGCTGACCAACTCATGCATTTTCTGATAAAATGCACCGGCGTTGGCATTATCCACCTGAGTGGTGTAATTGAGAAAGGCAAAGGTCAACAGCTTGCCGAGCCTGGTTTGCAAACTCTCCAGACGGTTAACAAGGGTATTGAGCTCATCGGCAGAAAGATTTGCCAGCTTCCCCTTAAATTCACGAGCAAGCTCTTCACCTTCTTTGGTGCACCAATCTGAATCTATGGTGATGGCCGAATCGTCAACTCCTGAATAAAGATCTTCGAGTTTCCAGATAACCTCAGCGGTTTGCAGTTGTTCATTGAGGTTGTTGTCTTCTGCCATATTCAGTTACCCCCTTAGTTCAGCAATAAATGGACCGACGGCCTCGGGCCCTTGCTCATCAACCAGGCGTATAGTTTGCGAGCCGATGACTGCCATGTCGGCGATGCCTCTCAGGGCATTAATATCATCTGCCGACTGAATACCGAAACCAACCGCTAGCGGTTTGGAGGTGGCGGCGCGGCAACGTTGCAGATAGGAAGTGAAATCCTCATCTAAATCAGATTTTTTACCGGTAACACCCCGTCTGGCAACACAGTAAATGAAACCGCTTCCTGAATCATCCAACTCTTTCATGCGCTCATGGGTTGAAGTCGGTGAGTAGATGAGAATCGGAGCAATATTGCGTTCTCTGGCATGCCGAAAAAATATTTCACTCTGTTCTGGGGGAAGATCGGGGACAATCAGACCGGTAATCCCGGCTTCAGTGCATGCCTCGATGAATCTCTCTTCTCCATATTTGAAAATGATATTGTAATAGGTCATGTAGAGAAAAGGGATACTATGGGTTGCGGCCATTTCCTTGCCAAAAGCGAGACATTCTTCAACTCTGGTTCCTATGGCGAGACTGTCGAGGTTGGCCTTCATGATTACCGGTCCGTCGGCCATTGGTTCGGAAAAGGGGATCTGCATCTCGATGCAGTCCACGCCGTTGTCAACCATTTGGCGGATTACCTCCCTGTTGACCTCAAAGGAAGGGTAGCCCAGGACAATATGGGTCATCAGCAGAATATCTTTATGCTCGAGGCTTTTTCTTAAGTGTTGTTCAAGTTGCATAATTCACCAAATCAAAGGAGATATTAGTTTGCGACAGCTTCTGTTATTTGCTGTATTCCCTGGCCCGCTGGACGATAAACTCTTTCCATGAGGGGTCGTCGAAGGCGTGGGCGATGGTGAAAATATCCTTATCACCACGACCTGACATGTTAATGATGATCCCTTCATCAGTAGACATTTCAGGGGCGTCCTTAAAGGCCTGGACAAAACCGTGAGCCGATTCAAGAGCGGGAATGATACCCTCTTTTTTCATGGTTAGATCGAGGACGTCCATTACTTCCTGGTCGGTTGCCGCGGTAAAGCGAACCTTGCCCTGTTCCCAGAGATCCGAGAGAATTGGCGAGACGCCGACATAGTCAAGTCCCGCAGCCACTGAGTGGGTTTCCAGCATTTGACCATCGTCATTTTGCAAAAACATAGTGCGATAACCCTGGGCAACGCCTGGAGAAGCATCGTTGCCACAGAGTCTAGCTGCATGTTGACCTGTCTCCACACCTTTACCACCGGCTTCAACTCCTATCAGCTCTACTCCTTCTTCTTCGAGAAAGCGGCCGAAAATGCCCATGGCATTGGAGCCGCCACCGACGCAGGCATAAATTCGGGCTGGATTTTTACCATGTTGTATGCGCATCTGTTCGTAAGCTTCATTGCCGACAATGGACTGAAACCAGGAGACCATCTCTGGAAAAGGTGCGGGACCGCAAGCAGTACCAAAAACGTAGTGGGTGGTGTCCACATTGGTGACCCAGTCGCGAAACGCTTCGTTGATCGCATCTTTCAAGGTTCGTGACCCGTCTCTAACCGGAACCACGGTGGCTCCCATTTTTTCCATCCAGAACACATTGGGCCGCTGTCGCTGAACATCAACCTCACCCATATAAATAGTACAGTCAAAACCAAACTTTGCCGCCATGGTAGCGGTTGCCACACCGTGCTGACCGGCTCCGGTTTCGGCGATCACTCTGGTTTTGCCCATACGTTTGACTAGTAAACCCTGACCCATGACGTTATTGGCCTTATGGGCGCCGGTGTGGTTGAGATCTTCACGTTTGATGTAGATTTGGGCGCCGCCAAAGTGTTTCGATAAATTCTCTGCATGGGTAAGCGGTGTGGGGCGACAGGAATAGGTGGACATCAAATCGACATATTCTTGCCAGAAAGCAGGGTCGGCCTGGGCTGTTTTGAAATGGTGTTCCAGTTCTGCAAATGTCTGATGCAGAACTTCCGGGATGAACGCACCACCCCAATTACCGAAATACCCTTTTTTAACCATTATTTTTCTCCAAAAACTAAAGTGATTCTCTTATATCAGAAAGAGTTAAATCAGAGGTTGTTGCTGACTTACATGACCAAATCGTAACATAGGCCACGATACCTACCGCGATGAAAATTCTCAAGGATTATCAAATTTTCACTGAGCAGAATCTAATGATCTTTCTTCTACACAGCAAGTTTGTCCAGGGCAAATCTGCAGGCAGCGGCAAAATCTTCGGGATAATGACCATTAATATAACGCAGTTGTGCCTCGCTAAATGCTCCCATAGAAAATGGTAGTTTAGGCAGGAGAGCGTAAATGAGTGGCTGTTGAACATCTTTTTCTCTGCCAAGACGGGCGGAAAATTCGATAGAGGTGACCATTTTGGCGCCCAGAGTGGCCAGGGCTTGCTGTGCTCTCAACAAGGCATAATCAAGCGATTTTCTAACATTCGGATCCGTCTCAACGATATTGCCTGGCCAGGTGTCATCCGATTTCGGTTTGGTGATAATCTGCACCTCCCATTGCGAGGTTTGTGCCTTGGGAACAAAGAGCAAGATATTTTCATCCTCCCAGATAACAAGTGAGGACGGCAGATCAGAGCGCTCGTCCATGCGAACGTTGGCTGCCAGGGCCCGCAGATAATCATGAAACAACTCACTATGATACTCTCTCCGATACGTCTCGATTTCCCTGGCCACCAGATCGCCACAGCAAAATGAAGGCAGAGTTTCAAGGGCTTGAGTTGAGCCGCGTTGATAGCCTTCCACTGTCTCTGGGATGACCGCGTATTGTTGATGTATCTGTTGATGGGAGGCGTGTAACCGGTAATCGGTAGGTGAATAATCAAATCCGAAATTCCAACCCCAAAGGGTGGCCAATTTCGAAGTCGGTTGCTTGGAAATTTTTTGCAAAATCTGATGACGCAGGGACTCTAGGTCATCGACTGAATGACGGCCTTGTTTGCTGATGGAAATGCCCAGCTTTTCACCGAGATGGACGTACATTCGCTGATAATAGAGGTGACGCAGACCGTGCATGTCTGATTCGCTTAGATCATTAATGCTATATCGCATTGCATCATCCGCCATATTGGCAGCAAAATGCCCGCCGGCAATATAGGAGTTTCTTCGCAGATATTCGAAGATGTGGCTTTCATTGTCATTGATCCAGTCTGCAGTGATTTCACTTACTCCTTGAGCCCCAGGCCGTAACACCATAGCCTTTTTATAGGCATTGGGGAGTGCTGGGTTGTTGGCTACTGCTTCAAAAAGATCGTGATCGTGTATGACCGGCAGTGCACCGCCATTCGAAGTGCGACGATAGCGAAGTCCAGTTACTAGGCCATCTCCGTTTTTGACGAACTCGCAGCTTATCTCTGCGAGTGGACGTAAATCAGCCTCGTCTGTCGAGCAGACCGCCAGGGTTAGCAGCAATGGACGGGGTAGTGCTGTTAATAGTGAGCCTGCTATTTTTCTGGTCTGCAAAAATGATGAGAAAGAAAGCGGCTCCGCCTTCTTTAATTTCATTCTGGAATAATCAGCCGCGGAACTATCGGCCCAATTTTTATCGATATAGGTTGTGCCTCGGAATGGCAATGGATTGGCAATCTCATAGACCCAGCTACCTTCGCTTACTGAAATATTGTCGTCAGGAAAGTTTCTGGTATTGAAAATTTCCTTGCCGTTGTCATCAAGGCCAAGGGGCTTGATGTTTGTTCCTTGGCGAAGATTGGTCACAGAATAGCTGGGCTTATGTATTCCGTAGACAAAGGCTCCCTGGGGAGTAATGCAATTAGTGTAGCGGTACATGATGTTATTTTTACTTTGCTAATTTGGGTGCTAAAATTAATAGATAAGCTGAGCAGATCAAGAGGAATTTGTACAATACCCTGATCGTAAAAAGTCACTTTTCCTACCAGATCTGCAGGGCTCTTTTATAGAGCTTTGAGCGGGAAATGCCAAGATCGCCGCTCAATCTCTTACAACAATCTTTAAGAGAGAGTGATGAATTATCACGATACCAGATGATAAGTTCATCTATATTCAAATCCTTGGCCGGAGTAGCCTCTGCTGGAGCAATGATGACGACGTATTCACCTCGGGGTTTTTGCTCTGTCAAATCCTCCAACATTGTCGCGGCAGTGGTTATTTTTAATTCCTCATAATTTTTGGTGAGCTCTCGCCCGATAAAAAGCTGCCGATTACCCAATAATTCTTCAGTATCCTTGAGAAAACCGGACAACCGGTGAGGTGATTCATAGAAGACGCTATAAAAGTCGACGTGAGTCAGGGTCTGAAGAAGTTCTCTTCGCTGATTTTTTTTCGCAGGAACAAAACCGTAGAACATGATTGAACCTTCAGCTATACCCGCGCAGGAGAGGGCTGTGGTTAATGCTGAGGCACCAGGAATAGGAACTGTCTTTACTTGATTTTCCCGGGCTTTTTCGACGATTACTGCGCCAGGATCGGCAATGCAGGGGGTGCCGGCATCGCTGACCAAGGCAATATCGTTTCCTTGTTTCAATAAGCTGAGAATCTTTTCGGCTCGTTTGTTTTCCTCTTCCCGGTAATAGGCAATCAACCGGGTGTGAATATCATAGTGATTGAGTAGTTTTTTTGTGTGTCTGGTATCCTCGGCGGCAATATAATCGACTTCTTTGAGTATCCGTAGGGCGCGCAAAGTTATATCTTCAAGATTGCCGATGGGAGTGGCAACAATATAGAGTACACCGGATGGGCTTTTATCGTTCTGCATAAACTGTTTACTTTACCATTAATCAAGGAATGAGAAGTCAACATTGTACCAGTATCACCTGAAAAAGCATAACTTTCTTGACACCCCTACTTGATTATGTAATATATGATCATATACTCAGATAATGTTGATTAACATACATGCAAAAAGAAATGATTAATGAAGATAAATGCGATGTGCGGGTCATTCACTTTGATAAGGTAAAAGCCGCACAAGAGGGAGCACTTACTGAAGACGATCTCCTCAATCTGGCAGGTTTCTTTAAGACCTTTGCCGATCCAAATCGGTTGAAGATTTTAATGGCATTGGATCTACAGGAGATGTGCGTATGCGATATTGCCGCGTTTCTGGATATATCCGAGTCAGCCGTCAGTCACCAGCTTCGTTATTTGCGAAATGGTAAGCTGGTGAGAAGTAGAAGAGAGGGGACGGTACTTTATTATCGATTGGTTGATGAACATGTAATGAAAACCATTCTTACAGGACTTGAACATGTCCGCGAATAAGGTAACAAACAGACGTTGTTAACTATTAAGAGTCAAATATATAAATTGATATGCTACAGATTATTACTGAAATATTGGTCGCCTCCTGGGAAATACTGCTTGATTCCTCAGTATATATTTTGGGTGGAATTCTCATAGCCGGACTCCTTAAAGTATTAATCAGTCCTGAACTGATCGTTAATCATCTTGGTAGGGGTAGATACTCCTCCGTGGCCAAAGCCGCTTTTTTTGGAATTCCTCTACCGCTTTGATCATGTGGTGTGCTGCCGGCGGCAGCATCGTTAAAAAAGCAGGGGGCCAATAAAGGTGCAACCACCGCTTTTCTCATCTCCACGCCAGAGTCGGGAGTTGATTCTATTGCCATCACCTACGCGCTCCTAGATCCGATCATGACCGTAGTTAGACCGGTGGCCGCTTTTGTCAGTGCAGTATCTGCCGGTTTCCTGGAAAATTTTCTTACCTTTACCAAAGATCAGGATAACGTCAAGGCAGCGCACAATTGCCCCGTTGATAATTGCTGTGACGGTAGTGAATGCCCTCCCGAGGAGCATAAGAATCACCACACTTTCTCCGAAAAAATTGTGGCCGGAATGCGCTTTGCGGTTGTCGATATTTGGGGAGATATTGTCATTTGGTTTTTCATTGGTTTGCTGCTTGCCGGTGTTATTACCGCAATGATTCCCGATGACTTCATGTCGGGCTTGTTGGGTGGCGGTTTTGTCTCCATGCTGGTTATGCTCGTTTTTGGAATACCCTTATATATCTGTGCAACCGCCTCCACTCCCATTGCCGCAGCCCTCATCCTAAAAGGAGTTAGTCCGGGAGCTGCGCTGGTTTTTCTGCTGGTGGGTCCGGCAACCAATGTCACTTCACTCTCCGTTCTATATGGAATATTAGGAAGAAAGAGTGTTTTTCGTTATCTTGTTGTACTCTCTGGTGTGGCAGTAATTTTTGGTTTGGGCGTAGATCTCATTTACAAACTGCTTAATATTTCACCTGCGGCAATAATTGGAGAGGCCGCCGAACTGGTCCCCTTTCCAGTCAAATTGGCAGCGACATTTCTACTTATCCTGCTTTCCATTAAGCCATTTTGGGATTTCATGAAAAAACTTGGTCGGGGTGATAAGTCAGATACTACCTATTACTGCGATTTCCCTTCACTCGGACCAAAGGGAAGAAAAGATGGCGGCAATATAATTTAGAATGATTCTCTTATAAACACACAACTGGTGCAAGAGAACACGATGAATAAACATATCGGGATACTCACCGCAGGAGGCGATAGTCCCGGATTGAATGCCGCGATTCGTGGCATCGGTAAATCGGCTATCCGCAGCCAAGAAATGGACATTATCGGTTTTCGTGACGGTTTTCGTGGGTTGATGGAAAATAGAATCATGCGTCTTGATTTACAGGTGCTTTCTTCCATCCTCACGCTTGGCGGAACTATTCTCGGTACCAGCCGGGATAAACCCCACAAAATGCCAGTAGGTAACGAGACCGTCGATATGACCGATGTCATTTGTGACAATTACTATCGTAACAATCTCGATGCCTTGATTTGCCTGGGCGGCGGCGGTACTCAAAAAAATGCCTATCGTTTGGCTCTGCGGGGCCTCAATATTCTTACCCTACCCAAGACCATTGATAACGATGTGGCCAATACCGATGTAACCTTTGGTTTTCATACTGCCATGGAGATCGCCACCGAGGCCATTGACCGGCTGCACTCAACCGCTCATAGCCATCATCGAATCATTGTTGTTGAGGTTATGGGGCATAATGCCGGTTGGCTTGCTCTTGGTGCCGGGATTGCCAGCGGGGCTGATGTTATCCTTATTCCTGAAATACCATACGATCCCATTGAAGTAGCAAAGGCAATCCGTAAACGCCAACAGCGAGGCAACAACTTCAGTATCGTTGTGGTCGCTGAGGGAGCCCTGTCTCAGGTCGACCATAACACCTATGTCGAGCTCAAAGAAAAGAGGCGGCAGTCCAAGGAAAAAAAAGATAAGGAGTTGAAAAAGGATTTAGATGTTAAACTGGAAAAGTTTAAAAGCCATCAATCAAAAAACACGGTCCGACTTTCCCAAGAACTTGAAGAAATGACCGGACTTGAGTCCAGACTTACTATTCTTGGGCATCTTCAGAGAGGGGGAACACCCTCGGCGGCAGACCGGATTCTGGCCACACGTCTTGGCAGTTCCTGCGTGCAATATATAAAAGAGGGTGTTTCCGGAGCGATGATAGCTGTAAAAGGTCAAGGTACGGAGGCGATACCTCTGGAGAAAGTGGTGGGGCAGCGATCTGTCGTACCACTTGACCACAGCTGGTTGATGAGTGCCAGACGAGTGGGAACCTGTCTAGGCGACTGATAATACTCATCCATCGCAATCATAATTCACTTGTGAGCGAATCATATTTTGCTGACCGCTTCTTTGTATTGTGCTTTTTCGGATTATCCTCCCATAGCCATAGTGCCCCGTCACCATTGAATTTCTGGATTATTAATATTCGGGTAAACCATTTAAGTTCCACCAAAGGACGAATATATTTTTCTAACCTATCTATACTATAAGGTAAAACTGGTTAAACTAACTTCGGGTCAAGAGGGTATAAAGTCCGCTTTTCAAAGTAAGTCATAGAAAAAGTGAGATTAAGCTGCCATTTTTCTCAAGCTTGCAATCAATTTTAGGTTAGCTGTTCTTTTTATGATAGACTTAACCCTTAGTTAGAGTAGCAATCGTGTATACTTTCATCTTCACCTAACAGTAAAGCTAATTGAGAAAACACTTTTCTGGAGTGTAAATGTGATTACTAGAAAACCGAATGTGAACCATATCTTCTCCTATATTTTAATTATTTTCTTTCTTTTACTGTCATCTTCCTGTTCATCAGATGAGAATATAAAAGTTGCAATCCTTACTGAAATGACGGGGCGTGCCGCAGATATTGGCATTGCCGGTCGAGATGGGGCACTTCTAGCTGTGGAGGAGCTCAATGCGCGCGGAGGAGTGAACGGTAGAGAAGTAGAGCTATTAATCCGTAATATTGCCCTGGGCAAGGAAGAAATCCAACAGACTGTGGCAGAACTTGCTGAATTAAAGGTTACCGCTGTAATCGGGCCCATGACCTCGGCTATCGGACTGGTAGTTGTTCCTGAAATCAATCGTTATCAATTACCCACCATCAGTCCGACGGTAAGTACAGGTTTATTGGCTGAGCAGGATGATTTCTTTTTCAGGATCATCCCGGTGAGTTCCAGTGCTGCTGAGAAAACGGCCGAATACGCCTATCAGCAGAAAGGCTTGAGACATCTTTTGGTTGTTTATGATAAAGGGAATAATGGTTATACCGAGCCGTTGTATAAAGCCTTAAAGAGTAAATTTGAAAGCTTTGACCAGGGAAAGGTGACAGGAGTAGGTTATATTTCCGCCAATGGCTTCGATTTTCTTGCTTTGGCACGAACCGTAGTTGCTCATGAAATGGATGGCCTGGTTATTCTTGCGAGCAGTATGGATACGGCTTTGTTTTGTCAGCAGTTGGCCAAGCTGAATATACAAAAGCCTATTTTTTCCTGTGAGTGGGCTCTTACCGATGAGATTGTCGAATTTGGCGGAAAGACAGTGGAAGGAATCGAAATATTTCACTCTTTTGATTTGAACAGTAAAGCAGAATCCTATCAGGAGTTTAGTCTAAATTTTAGAAAAAGATTTGGCTACCCGGCCGATTTTGCCTCGGCTTATGGATTCAATGCCATGAGTGTCATACTGCAAGCAATGAATAACAATACCTCACCAACACCGCAGGAATTAAAAGCAAGTATTTTAAGTGGTAGCCCATATAAAGGGGTACAGAGCGAAATACGCTTTGATGAATACGGCGATGCGGAGCGGAAACACATCTTACAAACCATCCGAAATGGCAGGATCGTTACGATTTGAACCTATGCGATGGATAACAACTTTTAAAAGTTTGCTCTTTCTAAGCTTTGTTCTGGCTACCTTTTTGCCGTTTGCCTGTCTTGGATATCTGAGCTATTCCTATCTTGGCTTCAAAATCACTGAGGCAACCAATGAGAAAAATGAATTGTTTGCCAACACCATTGCAGCCGACATATCCACTCAGCTGAAAGATCCTCTTATTGTTCTTCGACAGACCGGTGTAGTTCTCAAGTCGAGCTTCTATACCAGGACATGGATTAACACCCAACTAAATGTCATTGTTGAGAATTCAAGTTACCTCGAAAGTCTCATTGTTACAAACTATACCAAAAGAGTAGTGAATATTGGTCTGAATGAGAAATATAAAGATAATATGACCAGTTATCTTGACCTTGACCTTTCTGGATTGAAGGTTTTAAACAACATAGAATCATTCCAAGGGCCGCATTGGACGAATACATTTCGTTCACCAATATCAGGGGACAAAAGTATCGCTCTCATCTATCCAGTAAATGATGATCTGCTCCTTGTCGGAATAGTCAATATCGAATATCTGCACTCTTCAATTTCCGGTAGAGCCAATCAGCATAGCAGTTCTGTCATTATTCTTGATGATCGTGGCAATCCGGTATTTCACCCGGAACTGAAAATTGTCGAAGAACAACTGAATCTCGCCCAACTGGCACCATACCAAGATGCGCAACTTGGGATATTCGGCAAAACCGAGTTCAACCTTGGAAGTACCAGGTATATAGGCAGCGCCGCGAGGATCTCCGGAGCGAATTGGCTGGTAATTATCGCCCAGCCTTATGAGCTAGCCAGACAACCGTTAAGAGAGATGACCAGGATATTCATCATTGCCGCGTTTCTTGCAACGATAGTGGTTGGCGCCCTAGCGCTGAGCTTGTCAAGAAAGCTAATCCGACCTTTGCATGACTTTCAGGATAACATTCAGGCAGTTGCTGATGGCGATTACTCTAAAGATATTGCCAAGCAGTCGCTCAAAGAATTTGAGGCGGTTTCCACCTTGCTCCGCCATATGGCCTCGGCCATTGCCATTAGACAGCAGCAATTAGAGATTAATGAGGAGCGTCTAATCTCCTTGCTGGAAATTCATAATCTAAAGGACCTGGATGAGGATGAATTACTGAAGTTTGCACTGGAACAAGCGGTATTACTCACTCGCAGTGACTTAGGGTATCTGCTGCTCCTTGATGACGATGAGCACTCTATTAAGAAGACGTTGTGGTCAAATGAAGCAGAGCAATTCCTGGAAAAGCACGGTTTGTCCAGCAAACCATTTGCCAGCCCGGAATTGGCACTTGAGTGCTTGATGAAACGCCAGCTTATAATTCACAACTCCCCGGATATAATTGTTGGTGATAGCAAAAATAAGCTTAATTGCCTGCTTGCCAGGCAACTGGCTAACCCTATTTTTGATGGGGAGCAATTAGTAGCTATAGTTGGTGTGATGAATGAAGACATTGATTACGACCGCACAGATGCCAGGCAACTTTCCCTCTATTTCAATCATACCTGGGACATTCTCCAACAAAAAAGATATGAAAAGGATAAGACGCGCCTATCTGAACAATTGGCCCAAGCTCAAAAACTTGAAGCCATAGGCACTCTTGCAGGAGGTATTGCCCATGATTTTAATAATGTTTTGATGGTAATCATAGGCAACACAGAACTGGCCAGAGATAATGTCAACAAGCCTGAAATGATCAAAAACGACCTCGACGAAATTTTCCAGGCTGCGCTAAGGGCAAGAGATCTTGTCAATCAAGTATTGGCTTTCAGTCGTGACCAGGCAGAGGGTCGTAAACCGATGGACATCTCTCCATTGGTGAAAGAAGCAATAAAACTGCTGAGATCTTCGATACCCACAAATATCATCATTAAGCAGCATATTACCCAAGACTCATTACCAGTGATATCCGAACCTACCCAGATCAATCAGTTGATTATGAATCTCTGTACCAACGCCTATCATGCTTTTGGTGTTGGCGGAGGTGAGTTAGAGGTTCGCCTTTCTCCGGTGGTCCTGGAGGAAGAGTTGTTTTATCGTGGAAGAATGGTTGCTCCGAAAGGGGAATATATGCACCTAATTGTCAAAGATACTGGTGCAGGCATGCCCGAAGAGACTCTCAACCGGATTTTTGAACCCTATTTCACAACCAAGGAAAAAGAACGGGGAACAGGTCTAGGGTTGGCAGTTGTGCATGGTATTGTTAAAAGCATGCAAGGTGCGATTCTGGTTGACAGCACTCCTGGCGAGGGGACTGTTTTTCAAATTTACCTTCCTGCAGCCAAAACCCAGGAGCAACGTGTTGAAAATGTTTTGGCGGGCAACTTACCTGGCGGTAATGAGCGTATTCTCTACGTTGATGATAACTATGCAGTTGCCAAAGCCAATTCCCAACTGCTCGAGAACCTTGGTTATGTTGTAACCACATATCATTCTGGTAAAGAAGTGTTAACTGCTTTCGACACCCACAAAAACAATTATGACCTGATCATCACCGATCTTGATATGCCGCAGATGACAGGAAAGACTCTTGCCCAAAAACTGCAGGAAATGGGCTCAAATATTCCTGTTATTCTCTGTACTGGCTATAGTGACAAGGTGTCTCCTGAAGAACTTGAACCTTACGGCATATGTGAAATCATGCTTAAACCGCTTACCAAAATCGATCTTGCTCTCAGTGTTCGGAAAGTACTGGGCTTTTCCTGATCAAGCTCTATTCCGGATTTCTCATGAACATCGTGTTGAATCTTTAAAAATGTATTGAGATTCCAACTTCCAGGCTTCAGATTTTCTTCCCTCCTCAAATCGACTCTATGTTTACCAAAGACTAGCTGATCTCACTGACTCTGCAGCGTTGCCAATGCAAAAAGCATAGGCAACTTGGCCTTTGCTTCGAGCCTTGCATACTCGGTAAACTTGTCTAATGAGAAATTCGGAATATGAGAAGGAAGAGAAAAGAAAGCTAAGAGCACTCAAATCCTTTAGTTTGGTTGGAGTGCGTTTGCCACCTTCTCAAGCTTTTTCTTCACTGATTCCGATATAATACCGTGTTTGAGGAGTTCTTCACGTTCGTGGGTTGTGATTTTTAGAAATACTTTTACTTTTTCCTGCTCTTTGGCGTTAAAATCACCATCGAGAAAGTCATCACAGATCTTTTCTATGCTCGGTTCGAACTCATATCCCATTTTTCTGATGGGATCCACCAGGACGTAATCAAGAAAATCACTGCGATTTCTGGTCATACTATCCAATTCTTCATTGGTAAAAGCACTTTCAATGAATTCAATATGATTAAGTATTTTGTCAAAATTTGCCTCGGTGACTGGCATCGCCTCTTTCTCGTATGTCAGACCAACTAACAACAACACGAGCAATACAGAGAACACGCCTATAGGCACGGTAACAAATTTGTTGCCAATGAGTGATTGGACTCCTTCCATTTCCAAATCTGACTGGATGGATTGAGAACCTTCTTTCCATAAATTAACAATTTTTGCCGGTGCGCCTCTTAATCCCCGCTTTGAGCTAGTTAGTAATTCTTTCAACCAGATCAGCAAGCTTTTCCAGTCTCGTTGTATTTTCTTTTTACCTGCATGAGCAGAGCTTCCATCTGAATCTAGGACCTCGAGGGTTCCGTCATCGTTTTCATGAGTACCATCGGCATTCTTCTTTGGTTCTTGGATATGGCAAACAGCACCTGCAGCGATAAAGGCCCTACGGATTTTTTCACAGGTTGGCAGGTCAGTATTGCGTTTAATAACAAAGGTCTGACCAGAGAAGAGTTTGTCGACATTTTGGGGATCTTCTTGGAGAAGATTGGCCAGTTTTGATTTAACCTCTTCAATGTCACTGCCGGTGACCACATCACCGCTGAAAATGACACTATATTGCTTACTCATCCTATTATTCCTGCATTTTGTTTAAGGTCCGCAGTGGCTGCAACTGCAGAGCACTGTAAATGGCAACGTTAGTATTATTTGTAAACGGTTTATCATTAACTTCTCACGATATCTCCATTTTTAGTATCAAATTGTAGTGACTTATAGATTGACTCATAATTTTTTGCAATGTTCATTCCAGAAAAGAGAAGTATTATTATGAAAATGTTCAGATTCTTACTCTTGTTTTGCAAAACTGTAGAAGTCAAATGCGGCAAAACAGGATTTTCAGGGCAAAAGTTGCATTTTAGTCTCTGCAAAACCAGGATCACAGGGTAATATGCCAAGTCAAAGTGCAATAAGACAATGAATTTCTCTAGATAAGGAATAATTAATCAACGAAGACCTACAAGACAGGAAAGAAGAGAATGAAAGTATATTTTCATCCCATGTTTTATGAAGAATATACCTCCGATCCGGCGGCAGAATCCGGCAGAATGGAGGCGATAGTTTCAGAAATTGAATCACACGTTGAATTTCTGGATTGTCAGCCTGCCACCGAAGAGCAAATTCTGGCGGCACATACACCGGAGCATATAGAGAAGATTCATCAACAAGGGCTCTATGAAATTGCCTCCCTTGCTGCTGGCGGTGCCCTTCAGGCTGCTACAACCGGCCTGAAGGAACCCAGTTTCGGCTTAGTTCGTCCCCCCGGACATCACGCTTCGGCGAACAGTTGCTGGGGTTTCTGCTACTTCAATAATATGGCCATATCACTTTATGGTTTGCGGGCAAGTCACGGTATTTCTGAGATTTTTGTTCTTGATTTCGATCTCCATTTTGGCGATGGCAACGTCAATATTCTCGAACATGAGACCTGGATAGAAATTATTAATCCCGAATCATTGAATAGGGAACGTTATCTCGATCGGGTAAAGAGCTGCTTGCTAGCCACCCGTGCCGATGTTATCGCAGTATCTGCTGGTTTTGACAATCACTTGAACGATTGGGGAGGATTGCTCCATACCGATGACTATCGGCGTATGGGTAATTGGGTGAGCGAAGCAGCTCAGAGGAATAGCGGTGGTTGCTATGGCATTCTTGAGGGAGGATACAATCACAACGTCCTTGGCCGGAATGTGCTGGCTTTTCTAAGAGGGCTTGAAGGTGAAGCCGGACAGGATTAAGTGAGTTGTGCGCTGTACCTATATATATCTCTGGGTCGTGACGTAATTTTTTTATTCCACCAGGAGACCTTTCAACGATCTGAATACTTATTTCGAAGGTAATGGTCAGCTATAACTGTGACAAATTTTGACCTTTTTGACGTTTGACGTCAGCAAATTACCTCTCTGGTCAGGTCCATGAATTTTTTAAGCAATGGCGAACACCATTTATCGATATGCCAAATCATCACCACCGGTGTCTCCTCGACTATATCCTCAGTATCAAGCGCCAGCAGTTCGCCATCTTCCAGTTCCTCTCTTATGGCAATCTGCGGACAAATAGTCACACCATACCCTTTTACCAGACACCTCTTCTGTGAAACAGCGCTTGAAAATTCTATTTTACGAAACTGAACCTTTGCTTCTTCGAGCGACCGCTCGAACATTCTCCGGTAACTTCAGTCCGTTTTGGGAAGTAGTAGAAGCTGGTTCTGTAGTTCGACTGGGGTGACATGTTTGTGTTGGGTCAGTGAATGGGTCGGAGAACAGCATAATCTCAGCGGTTCCGTTTTTAGGTAGCGGATATTGACATCGCTCATGGTCATATCATCGGTCATCAAAAGAGCTACGTCGATGTGTCCGGTGGTCAGCTCTCTGGCCAGTTCCCGGTCGGAACAATTAATAAAATTGAGGCGGACATCCGGAAACTCGTGGTTGTAGCGAACGATCACCTCCGGCATATATTTAGCTGCCAGTGATTCGGGCATTCGGATAGTAAGGCTGCCCTGGAGATATTGTTTGCTGCCAACCTCAGAACGAACCTCATCGGTCATGTCTTCAATTCTACGGGCGTAGTTATAAAGCTTTTTGCCAGCATCGGTGAGGTGAACCTGTTTGCCGATTCTATCAAATAACATCACTCCAAGTTCACGTTCGAGAGAGCGGATCTGTGCTGATACCGAAGATTGAGCAAGATGCAGATGCTCGGCTGCTCTGGTAAAGTTAAGTTTTTCCGCGACTATACGAAAGGTAAAGAGCTGTCTTAGTTCCATAATCTGTATACCTAGCTAAATGATCGTTAAAGATGATTGTTACCATCGGCATAAATCGTTTATGTAGATCGATATTATGTATTAATAGTAAATACAAATCAATTTTAATATACAAGGAGAAATCGCATGGACAGATCAGATCAAAAAGAAACAGCAGGTAAATTGGCAGCCGAATATTTCGGCAACGGTTATCACTGTGCAGAAGCAGTTGCTGCGGCAGTGCTGGAAACGATGAATGAAGACAGTCATTCTGCGGTAGCGCATGCCTGTGCTTTTGGGGGAGGATTTGGTGAAAGCTTCAAAGAAGCATGCGGAGTTCTTTCCGGCAGCCTAATAGTCATTGGTCATCTTCATGGCAGGAGCAAAAGAGGTGAGAGTTGGCAGGATGCGGCCAAGCTCGGAGCGGAAGTTACGAAAAGATTTGTCGCACTGCACGGCACCAGCAACTGCGGTGAGTTGAGGGGCCGGTTCGGTGAAGAATTTCAGATGGATCGCTGCCGGGATATGGTCGTTCAGGGAGTAAGCAGTCTCGTCGAAACCCTCGATCAAGATGTTTCGGCAGGAGCTAATGAGCAACCCTGCGATGCTACAGCATGCTCAGCTTGCTCATAAGTTGTTTGTACAAGTTCGGTCAGTAAAGCAGTCAACCAGTGTAGTGTTCAACTGATCAACAAGGCACGGCTGGACAAGGTGAATCCGTCCTCTGTCCAGCTGAGATATAACCCAGCTAAGAGTTTTTCTATTGTCGCTCTTGGCTGACCATGGCCAAGTTCTCAATGGCAGAAAGAAATCCATTTCTATCAAATGGTTTTTGGAGAAAGCCGTCGGGCTTTTCTTCATTAAAAACCTTATCAAGCTGATCTTTTAGATAGGCACTCACCAAAAGAACAGGAATGTCCGGTCGTATTTTGCGAAGCTCAATAAGGGTCAGATTACCGTCCAGATCGGGCATCACAAAATCAAGCAGTACAAAAGCTATATCATCCTGATGTTTGGCAAAAACATCAATTCCTGACTGACCTCCCTCGGCTTCAAGAACCTCACAGCCAAGATTTTCAAGAATTGTGCGAATGACTGTTCGGACATTTTTGTCATCATCAATGCAGAGAACCTTTTTTCCTACAGGGGCGATGTCTTTATGTTCTTCCAGCTTTTTAGCTTCTTCGGGGAGAAAAGGCTCAAAAAGCGGCAGGTAAACCGAGGCTGTGGTTCCCTGATTCGGTTCGCTGTTGATCATAAAATAGCCGCCATGCGCCGCAACTATTCCCAGCACAGCAGATATACCAAGTCCTCTACCAGCTAGTTTTGTGGTAAAGAAAGGTGTGCCCACTATCTCCAGTACCTCCTTGCCCATACCTCCGCCGGTATCGCTGACTTCCATGCAGACGTATTTGCCCGGACGGATCTTCTCGCCGTTATACGCCAGTGGGGCATTGCCATCTTTAATTATTGTTTGGATCAGACGGATACGTACGACTCCTTCACTATCACCAATTGCTTCAACGGAATTAGTGGTGAGATTGTTGACGATTTGGGCAATTTGTACGGGGTCACCCTGGATGTAGATGGGTCCGTCTTCAGGCTCATAGAGCATCTGCAATCGACCGTGGACAGTGCGACGATAGATGCCAAAGAGATTTTTGACACTGTCTTCTAGATCGAGAGTTTTTACCTGGGCAGTGTTGTGACCGAGATAGTGGAGCATCATCAACCCAAGATCGGCAGCTTTTAAGGCTGACTGATAGGCATTGGTTACCAGCTCAGTTTCCTTTTTCTCACGCAATTCTCTTTGTCGTATGATCTCTAGATTACCGATGACGCTTGTCAGAATGTTGTTGAAATTATGCGCTATACCTCCGGCAAGACGCCTGATACTGTCAATTTTCTGGGTGCTGACCAGCTCTCTTTCCAGCCGGTTTTTTTCCTGTTCGGCCTCTTTCTGCTCGGTGATATCGATTATGGATAGAATGAGTTGTTGTTCGTCGGTATTCTCATTGACGATAGGCATAATATCGACTCTGCCTGAGAATATTTCATTATCCTGATTGATGAAGTTCAGCTCACAACTGCGTAATTGAGGAGAGTGATGAGCTTTCTGGCAGATTGTGAAAAAAAGAGAATGGTCCTGCTCAATGATGAAGCGAGATAGTGGTTTTTTTAAGATCCTAGCAGGATCGACCTTGAGCTTTTCTATGAAGGTGTTGTTGACCTTTTCGACCATACCTTTTGTCGTGATAGTCAAATAACCAACTGGGGCTTTGTGGTAGAGCTCAGCATACTCATTTCGAGAGGCCATGAGTTCGTCCTGAGTGCGGCGCAATTCTTCTGCCTGCATTTCCAGTTCGATCTGATTAACCTGCAACTCATGGATATAGTTTTCTACATATCCCAGGACATTCGATTTGTCGGTAAATTCGGTAGATTCGAGTGCTCGTTCTGCCCGTCTGCGCAGTTGCTCAAGTGATTTTCTGGTATCTTTTTTCATCACAAATAAGTGTAGTTGTTCAATTATCTCTAAAGAGCAGAAAAATAGCGCACTTCACCCTTAGCGTTTTTCCACTCGATCTTGGCGCCATCGATAGTGTGTGGCAAAATGATTTAAATATTAACGCAAAAAATACAGAGAATAGATATGAAAATCATTCGTTAAACGGAGTGTTATGAGCATCTTTCTCCTGCCATATAGTCGCAATCAGTAATAATATTCAAAGTTATCTGATAGTTCAATACTTTAAATAAAGAAGTACGTAAATGAGTAAAAAAATATATA
>JASJDT010000063.1 GCA_030065655.1 Desulfocapsaceae bacterium
GACCCTCTCACTATTGTAAAGTCTATCAGGAGTAAACCGGACGGCAGCAGGCACGGTTATTCCGTCTTGCTTACCAAAATAATAACAGAGAACGGGCTTGGTCAATTTGACCAGTATGTGATTGATCCGCGTTACCTAAATAAACCCAGCGAAGATAAAATAAACGAGATAATTGACAGCCAGTATGGCATGCGACAAAAAAACTCTAAACAGCAGAGGAAAGATTATGCTGACTTTGGTGATATATGTCTAGAGATACAAAAGGTAACACCAAAAAGCGATAAAGATATCTTCGCCATTAAAGGAGAATATGTAGTACCCTACGTGTATACCAATGCAGTCAACCTGGAAACCTTGCCGGTGAATGAAAGGAAGCGGACATTTTTCAATATGATGTTGCCAGCCATTCTGGTTGCTTCCCATGAAATAGAAGAGGCCAGATTGAGGGTGCAGGAGCTTGCTGCAAGTATGGAGAAAGGAGAAGGAATAGCAGCCAATGATCTTGCTTATCTTGAACGTTTACTGAAGGAATGGGAAGCAGACAATGTTTATGAATTGCTTGAATCCAAGCTCATTGTATATCCCAGCAGTATAATGTTAGCCCAGGCTGCGCTTGAGACAGGTTGGGGAACCTCCAGATTTTTTACTCTGGCAAACAATACCTTTGGCATCTGGTCCTTTGACAAGAAGGAGCCGAGAATTCGGGCAAAAGAGACTCGAGATGGCAAAGTCATCTATGTGAAAAAATACAATGATCTGTCAGAGAGTATCATTGATTATTACAAACTCATGGCGAACGGACCGTATTCTGAATATCGAAAAGCAATTAAAGCCAAAAAGAATCCCTATGATATGATACCCTATTTAACCAAATACAGTGAACTTAGAGGGGAATACGTAAAAAGGCTGCAATTGGTAATGAGCCAGGCGAAGCTTGAAAAGTTTGATGATTACCAGCTTGACCCGGCCTATATGTTGTAATAGAGGCCATGTTTAATAGATCGATTTTACATAGAAATTAGGATTACGAAAGTTAAATGAAGCAAATTGTTCCCAAATGCGTTGTTTTCCTCAAAGGGCATTTACTTATGCTTCAGCTAACAGTGGTTTTGATCTGTTGTATATGGGATGGTAATTACGCCTGGGCGGCAGAGAAAAATATATCCTGTTTTGTTTACCACCGCTTTGGTGATGCGAGATATCCATCTACGAATATAGACCTGGATACGTTTCAAAATCACTTACAGTATCTGAAGGATAATGAAATCGAGGTTGTCACACTGGGGGAAGCGGTTGAACTCATCCGTGGAGATAAGGAGCTGACGAAAAAAACGGTGGTATTGACAATTGATGACGGCTATGAGTCCTTTTTAAATAACGGCATGCCTCTGCTTCGTCAATATGGCTTTCGGGCCACACTTTTTGTCAGTACGGCCACTGTCGGCAACAGTGGATTTATCAATTGGCAGGAGCTTAAAGAACTGCGAGAGGAAGGCATAGAAATAGGCAATCACTCTCATTCCCACGCTTATTTTGTCGATGTGGAACAAGTTATTCGTGCAGAAACTTTTCGTGCTGATTTGGAAAAGTCTCAGCAAGTTTTCCTCGATGAACTCGGCTACGTACCCAGTCTTTTCTCATATCCCTATGGTGAATATACGGATGCTATGGCTAGCCAGGTCAAAGCAAAGGGCTTTGTTGCGGCTGCAGCGCAAAATTCGGGGACGATCTCCAAGTACAGCAACCTGTTTGCCCTACCAAGATTTCCGATGGCCAGCGTCTATGCAAAGCTTGAGAGTTTTATTGGAAAAACTTCAATGCATGCTTTACCGGGCACAACGCTTGATAAATCGGGGCATCTGGTGTTGCAGGAGAATCCACCTTTGCTGCGGATTCAGTTGCAACAGCCAGAAAAACTTCAGACCAAGCACATTCAATGTTTTGTTGCGGGCACCAGAGAATGCAGTTGGGAATATGATCAAGAGCAAGGGATCATCACCATGCGTTCCATCAAACCACTTCAGGCGAGAAGAACTCTATATACACTAACTATTCCTTCCATTTCAGAATCAGGCGTTTGGCATTGGTATAGTCACCTGTGGATAAATACCCAAAGCAGAGAGTATTAGCTTTAGCCCGGTTTTCTCATGAACATTGTGTTGAATTTTAATAAATATTTTGAAATTCTTAATTCTAGGCTTCAGATTTTCTGCCTCCTCAAATCAACACAATGTTCACCAAAGGCCAGCCGATCTCACCGACTCTGCAGCGTTACCAAAGCAAGAGGAGACAACTATAGCCCCTTGCTTCGTGCCTCTCATTCTCGGCAACATCGGCTGGTGAGAAATCCGGGTTATCTAGGGTGCAAGCATATTCTTGTAAAGAGAGGGCAAATATAGGACAAAAAAAATGAGACAACATATATATTATATTGCCTCATATATTGAGTTGAACAATTGTGGTTTAATTATTTGAAATTATCTATCCGATATCACTCACTTCAGTGCCAAAGCACATCCTTTTCCAGGTCTAACTTTATGCCGGTGTTTTCGCTGTGGTCGATTGTTTTTTTGGTTTTCAGTTTATTGATGGCACAAACATACTTTTTGCCATCTTTCACCTTCACAAGTATATATGCTTCTTGATTGCCTCTCATGGTTATTCCCCTTGTCTTTAAGGATTCTCTTATCCATTCCGGATAGCGTCCGTCCGAACATAATAACCAGGAGTTAATTTTCGATTTATGGTTGGAAAAATGTGATTGCCCGTATTTCCCCCCAGATTATAGGCCATTTTCTTTCCTTTCGAAGCCCTCCTGTAACACTATTATACGTTTTTAAAAGCGCTCTTGATGAGCATCTCTGTATATCTCCCAATTGTAGGAATGAAAACCATTCATGTAAAGGTGCTGGGCGCAATTAGTGTATGTTCATTAGAAACTTTAAGCTGAAGGTGAAAGTGAAGTCTATTTTTTCGTGGGCATAAACCATTTCGCCAATTTTCGTCTCTTTCGCTATGGAGGTAATTTTCATCAAAATGTAGTATTTTATCGGGATTAATATAAGCCAAGTTTCTAGAAATATTTATCCGTTAATAACCAGTCTGATTGTAAATGGATGGCAGATGAAATATAGTTCTGCAGTCCAAAGTCAATTTACCAACTGCAAAAAAAGAGGATGAGTCAATGACAGATCTTATTCAAAAAACGCAATCGGCCTACTCCTATCCACTTCTGATTAAAAACCTGTTGTATTCACCCGTCGCAGACAATCCTCAGCAACAGATAATCTATCGGGGGGAGCAGACATTTTCTTACCAGGAATTTCGTCAGCGAGTCTGTCGACTTGCCAATGCCCTTTCAGCTCTTGGGGTGAAACGTGGTGATACCGTTGCGGTTATGGACTGGGACAGTCATCGATATCTTGAGTGTTTTTTTGCCATTCCGATGATCGGTGCGGTATTGCATACCGTTAACATCAAGCTTTCCCCGGAACAGATTCTCTACACCATTAATCATGCCGAAGATGACTATATTCTGGTAAACGAAGAATTTCTGCCACTCATCGAGCAGATTCGCGGCCGTATCGATATGGTTAAAGGCTATATGGTGCTTCAGGATTCACCAAAGGAAATCTCCACCTCTGTGCCGCTTGTAGGTGAATATGAAAAGCTTCTCGAGACAGCAGACGATTCATTCGACTTTCCGGATTTTGATGAGAATACCAGGGCAACAACTTTCTATACTACCGGCACAACAGGGATGCCTAAAGGGGTGTTTTTTAGTCACCGGCAGTTGGTTTTGCACACTCTTGGAACCCTGGCGGCTCTGAGTTCGGCGGGGAAACAGGGTCGTTTTCATAAAAATGATGTTTATATGCCCATCACGCCAATGTTCCATGTGCATGCCTGGGGTTTTCCCTACATCGCCACCTTTGTGGGCGTAAAACAGGTGTATCCAGGGAAATATGCGCCGGCAAAGCTTCTGCAACTCATAAAAGACGAAGAGGTCACTTTCAGTCATTGTGTACCCACCATTCTGCATATGCTGATGAATGATCCGGCGTTTAACGATCTGGATCTGAGTAATTGGAAAGTGGTTATCGGTGGTGCAGCGATGCCCAAAGGGCTCTGTCGCCTGTTTCTCCAAAAAGGCGCGGATATCTTCTCTGGTTACGGTATGTCGGAGACCTGTCCAGTCCTTACCCTGGCCCAGATTGATGAAGAAGATCTGAGTGAAGATCAAGAAGTTAATCTTCGTTGTAAGACGGGGCGTTCTCTGCCCCTGGTAGACATTCGTATCGTTGACAATGATATGAATGATGTGAAAAACGACGGTAATGCTGTTGGTGAACTTGTGGTCCGGGCTCCATGGTTGACTCAGGCATATTTGAAGGACAAACGAAATTCAGAGGTACTTTGGGAAGGCGGTTATCTGCACACCGGAGATGTGGCAAACAGGGATGCGCGAGGGTATATAAGTATCACCGACCGGATCAAAGATGTTATTAAAATCGGAGGTGAGTGGGTCTCTTCGCTTGAGCTTGAAGATGTGATTTCAGTCCATGAGTCTGTCAGTGAGGTGGCCGTTATTGGTAGTCCGGATGATAAATGGGGTGAGCGTCCACTTGCTCTTGTGGTCACCAAGAACGAAGTTACCGATAAGGAAATCATCAAACACGTTCAAGGCTTTGTCGACAAAGGCTTGCTTACCAAACAGGCCCTGCTTGTCAGGGTCAAGTTTGTTGGCGAGATCGACAAGACCAGTGTCGGAAAGATGAATAAAAAGCTCCTTCGGGAAAAACACCTATAAAAAAATCATCTCTCTGCGGGATCAAAAACGCTCACCACATAACCGCAACATGGATGTGGCAGTAACAACGTAATTGACAATATGAAAATAAGGAAAACACCGGTAGCACTAACCATAAGACTGAGTAGAGCTGTTGCCCTGATTGGCAGCGCGATTACCCTGATTCAGGCATTGTTGCTCATGTATGAAAGGAAAGGTATCTGTTTCAATGATGGTTGTGAGGTGGTTGACAGTCTCACTACAGTTGATCCGATATTGATTAACCTTGGCGGGTTTATCTTTTTCCAGCTTGTTTTCTGGGGTCTGTGGGTTGCTCACAATAAACCGCAGCGTCTTGGGGGTGTCCGAGTAATTTTGCTTGCCGGAATTGCCGTTGAAGCAGTGCTTGTCGCTTTTCAATATCTGGTTGCCCAGATATTTTGCTCCTATTGCCTACTTATCCTTGGTCTGGTCATCATCCTTAACCTGTTGTCCGGAGTTCGTCATACTTTTGCTGCCATGATCATTTTTGCAGCCGTTATGACGGGCTTCGTCAGTCTGCAGTTCAGCGGAGCGGGTAACCGTTTGCCTGATAGTCTTGATGAAGGTATTTTCGCATCCCTGGATGGCGCTGAGGGAGAAGGGAGGTATCTCTTTTTTTCATCAACGTGCAAATACTGCGAAGAGGTTATCGTCTCACTCCAGGAGGGATATGACTGTGCAGTACAGTTCAATCCTATTGATGAAATTCCCGAGTTCGCTCTGCCTCAGGCCAAAAGGCAGCCGTCATATAATCCATCGATCAATAAATCATTTCTGCAACAGCTCAATCTCGACCAGATACCGGTGCTCTACGTTGAGCGCGAAACAGGGTTTCAGGCAATTACCGGAGCGGGGCCGATCTTGGACTATCTTGAAATAGAGTGCGGCAAAGAAGCTCAGCAGACGCCGGCTATGCAAATGAATGAAGTCTCCCAGGAATCAGCCCTGGACTTTCTGCAACCACAGGAAGAATCATGTAGTGTCGATACTGATTGTGAAGAGATTGAGGGAGTACCCCAGCTCCAGTAGAAAGCAGTCATCTGATAACTAACAGGATAAACGGCAGAACACCTTAAATATGCAAAACGAGCAACAGGAAAATTTTGTTTCCTTCAGCACCGATGGTTTGATACTCGAAGGTCTCCTGCACAGAATGCCTGGCGCAAAAGCAGCTGTAGTTACTCATCCACATTCTCTTTATGGTGGTGACATGTATAATCCGGTGGTGGAAACCATTTGTCGCTGCTATGCCGCCGGTGGTTTTTCAACCCTTCGTTTCAATTTTCGGGGAGTAGGGGCAAGTCAGGGAGAGTTCGAGAATGGTTGTGGTGAAGCACGTGATGTGCTTGCTGCTCTGGACTTTCTCAAAGATAGCGGTATCCGGAAAATTGAATTGCTAGGCTATTCTTTTGGCGCCAGGGTGCTAGCTGGTCTTGAAAATCTGCCCAAAGAGGTGTTGTCCGAAATCTATGTAGCCCCGCCGGCGGGTTTTATGGACTTTAGCGATGTCGGTTTTCGCAAGGATTTGCGGCTCGTTGTTGTTGGTGAGCAAGATGAGATTGCCCAGCCTCGTCTCATAAAGAAACTTTTACCAACCTGGAACTCAAAGGCAGAATTAGTTGTTATTGAGGATGGGGATCATTTTTTCAGCTCATCCATGAAGAAGCTGACCAAAATATTGACGGATAGGCTTGATACTACAGGAAGTTATGGTTGAGAGGCCGGATATACTGATCGCCGTTGCCAAGCAGGCTGGAGCTTCGGATGCCCGTTTCGTTGTCCCGGAGAAGCTGGTCGTCGACGAGAATTTCGCCGCCTATTGTAAGGAGCCTGGGTGCCCCAATTATGGCCTTTCCCTGAGTTGCCCACCACACGTATCAGGGCCTAGGGTAATGCGGGAGTGGCTGGCAGAAACAGAATATGCCCTAGCAGTGAAAATGGAAGTGCCCAAATCTGTGCTCCACTCGGTGGAACGTTTAGAGGTTATGCGATTGTTGCACGAGATAGTTGCTGAAGTGGAACACAAAGCTGTTTCGTTAGGCTTTCAGCAATCTAAAAGTTTTGCGGGGGGATCCTGCAAAGTGCTTTTCTGCGGTGAGCATGGGAATTGCCAGACTCTTTCAGGAAAGCAACAATGCCGAAATCCAAGGTCAGCTCGCCCATCTATGTCGGGTTTTGGTGTCGATGTGGCCAGCATGATGAAAATGGCAGGATGGGATTCTCGACCCTTGGCTGATTCAGAAGGAGAGGATGATGCAATGAGTTGGGTTGCCGGTCTTGTCCTTGTTTGTCTGTAATTTTCCTGTTTTCAACAAGATGGATCTGCATTGTCTGGTAATCCAATGTATTCGCGATGAGTATTCTTTTATACCGTAGATTTCCCAATACTGTTGAGGAGGAGCTATGACGTGCCAATTATCAAACCAGGATGTGGAGAAAGCTGTAGCCTTTCATGGTCATAGTTGCCCAGGGCTTGCCATAGGCATACGCGCAGCAGAGTATGCCCTTCGGAAGTTTTCGGGAACAGCTGCTGATGATCTAATTTGTGTCACGGAGACCGATATGTGCGGTGTGGATGGTATTCAGTTTCTCACCGGCTGCACTTTTGGTAAAGGCAATCTTATTCACCTCGACTATGGCAAGGCAGCCTTTTCCTTTTATGATCGTGATGGTACCAAAGCCCTGCGTCTATTGCTCCGCCCTGATGCGATGGCTGGTGAAAGCGGTGATGAGCCTGATCGGCAGGAAATCGAGCGGCTGTTGATGAGTAAGCCTCTGGAAGAAATTTTTAAGATAGAGCAAATTCATGGTCCACCGCCCAGGGGAGCACGTATTCTTGCGTCGCTTGCCTGTGACAGTTGTGGGGAGTCTACCATGGAGTCCCGGACAAGAAGATTTGCAGGTGAGACGCTTTGTATTCCTTGCTTTAACCAGGTTGAGCAAAAAATATAAAAGTGTGAAGCAGTTCAAGAGGGCTGATACTTCTTCTTGGTTCTTCTTTGTACTTTGTCAAAGGTCTTGAGGAACTAGTCGATCCTAGGCTCTTTGCCAAATTAGAAGAGTGGAATTATATTTAGTGCTAATTTGGGGTACGCTGAATTATTTTTCTTTTTTGTTGAAGCTTGGAAGAAGAAAAACACTAATACTTTATAATACTATTATCTGTGCCGCCTTGATCATGATTGACGCTGAGGAGACCGACGACCGTGGAAGGAGTAGAGTTATATAAGAAGGTTCTCAATGCCATGTCCACCCATGTAGCCATTCTGGATGAGAATGGTGAGATATTAGAGACCAATCGCGCCTGGATTGACTTTGGTAAGGCCAATGGTTTGGCGGAAGGTTACAGTTTCCAGGGACGAAATTATTTTAAAATATGTGGGAGTGGAAGTGACAGGGACGATAATGACGGTGCCAAAGTTGCTAACGGTATTCGCAAGGTTATCAGTGGCGATCTTGATGAATTTCTCATGCAGTATCCATGTCATTCCCCGACGGAACAACGCTGGTTTGCTATCCGGGTTGTTGCCTATCGGGAGAGTGATGTCTGCCGGGTAATCGTCAGTCATGAAAATATCACCCCGATTGTTGAGATTCAGAAAGATCTTGAGAAAAAAGAAGAGGAACTGCAAAAACAGGCTAATCGCCTCGAAGAAACCAATACGGCTCTCCGAGTTCTTCTCGATCAGCGCAATGAGGATAAAAAGCGCCTGGAAGCGGCGGTCTTTGCCAATGTTGATCGTCTGGTACTGCCCTATATTGAAAAACTGGGAAATTCCAGACTTAACGATCATCAGAAAACGCTTGTTGAAATTGCCAACAGCAATTTGCAGGAACTCGTCTCACCCTTCCTCCAGCAGTTATCTGCCCTTGAGGTCCGTCTGACACCGCAGGAGATTGAAATTGCTCACCTCATACGCAAAGGCAAGTCAAGTAAAGAAATTGCCGATATTCTTTTCCTCTCCGTTGCCGGAGTTGATTTTCACCGAAAAAATCTACGACGCAAACTGGGTCTTACCCACAGTAACAGGAATCTGCGAACATTTTTGATGGCACTCCAATAGATCTCAAGCTATAGGTTGCTTTCAAAGATTATGGAAGGTGGGGTTGCCAGAAACGTGGAAATGCTCCCTGGCAACTAGGTTGTATTAAATGAGCCGCTAGTCTCCAAATATTTCTGCCAGTCTTGTCTGCCGGTAATCAAAAATGCGATTGAGTGTTTTACTGATGAACAGCCGGTTGAGGAGATGGCCGGCGATACCGTATGGCGGCTTATAATATACCGTGTCGAAGCTGCGCACACCGTTTGCCTCTTCCTTGATCTGATGAAGATGATACCAGAACCGGTACGGGCCAAGGCGCTGTTCGTCTACAAACGAGTGCATTTTTTGGATATGCTTGATTTCGGTTATCCAGCGTTGTCGGCCAATTACCGGAATGGTGATGAGGTATTCGATAATCAGCCCATCATGCATGACCTCAGGAGCGTCGCTGGTTATTTCAAAATGAAGATCAGCAGGGGTAATTCTGTTGAGGTTGTAGGGGTTTTCAAGGAAAGCCCAAGCCTTTTCCAGTGAGGTGGTGAGGAATTGGTCGAGTCTGAGAGTATACATGTTTTTTCTGAGAAGAAGAGAAAGAACCGGTTTTACCTGTCATCCTCCTGGCCTCTATATTTCACGCACCTGCTGAACCCATCCTCTTCGTTATCAAGTTTTTGCGGTAGATCATTACAGCTTCGGCCTTGATACCTCGATTATGAACTTAACAGGCAGGTGAAATATTGAGGCTAGTTTCCGAATGGAATCAATCGTTTTCTCCAAGATAGCGCTCGGCATCCATTGCTGCCATACAGCCGCTGCCTGCTGCTGTCACAGCCTGGCGATAGGTATGGTCCTGAACATCGCCACAAGCGAAAACTCCCGGCACGCTCGTTTTGGAACTTTTAGCGGTTGTTACTATATAGTCGGCATCATCGGTTTCCACGTATTTACTGAACGGATATGAATTAGGCGTGTGACCGATTCCCAGAAAAAAGCCGTCGATGGTAATGATCTCCTCCTTCTCGCTCGGTTCACCTATGTCCTTTACAAGCACAGCTTCTTTGAGCACTTTGTCGCCGCGAAGTTCTTTCGTATTTCGTTTGAATAGAATCTCGATGTTCTTGGCCTTCATGACTCGTTCTTGCATGACGTGTGAGGCTCGCAGGTGATCCTTGCGGACAATCATGTAAACTTTGCGGCAGAGAGAGGCGAGATAGACTGCTTCTTCGACAGCAGTGTCACCGCCGCCGACGACGGCGACGTCCAACCCTTTGTAGAAGAAACCATCACAGGTTGCACACGCTGAAACACCACCAGCTTTGAATTTTTCCTCCGATTCAAGACCAAGATATTTTGCTGTTGCTCCGGTGGCGATGATTACAACTTTTGCTTCAATGAGTTTTTCATCATCAACAAGTACTTTGTGTCGTGGACCGGAAAAGTTGACATCGGTAACCGTCCCATAGCGAACTTCGGTACCAAAACGTTCCGCCTGCTTCTGCAGGTCTTCCATCATTTGAGGACCAGTGACACCATCCGCATAACCGGGAAAGTTCTCAACATCAGTAGTTGTGGTGAGCTGACCGCCGGGGGTTATTCCCTGGTAAAGAACAGGTTTGAGATTGGCACGAGCTGCGTAAATTGCCGCGGTGTATCCTGCGGGACCTGAACCGATTATCAGGCAGCGTATTTTCTCTCCATCTTTAAGCTGATCAAGCTTGTTGCCCGCTTCATCCTGCTTCTGATTGCTCATGCCTCTTCTATCCTTTTTAAGTGATTTTGACTAGCTCATCATTGCCATGGTGTAGCAATGATTTCTGATTGCCAGGAAAAGCCAGAATCCTAAACTCCATCAACTGTGGACTACTTGTTGAGTACAACCCATTGCGATGTACAATTCTATCCGGGTCATATGCTCCTGAGTAGCTGCTTTATCGCCTTTCGTACAATAATACACTCAAGTAAATTATCAATACTGCAAACATTGGTGATGCATTAAACCCCACAAAGCAGAAGAATACGAATAAAACCTTAACTCTTTAAGGTGGCAGTGATAGCGGGATACGTTGCCTGGGAGAGGTAAGAATTGGTAATACCAATAGCGCTGGTGTTGTGTATGAGCCAAAATCCACAAAGGTATAACCATCATCTTTTCAAGCTTAATTAACTTTCAATTCCAGGTAACCACTGAATTATCCGCTTGTTTTTCCTGCTTGACAGGTTTATTGGTATTTTGTAGTATTGGTAGTACCAATTTTGTCTAATAAGCGGGTAAGCCAATAATATCTCGCTTGTTTTTCCAGGTGTTTTTTCTGTTTTTGATAACGCCGCCAGAATGCTTAGGTTTATATTCTGATCTGGAAATTAGTACATAATACATTGTATCTTCCTTAAGGTTTCTTGGAGAAATAGAGTTAATGGGAAAGGATCGGTCAGCAGCACTTCCTGGAAAGTATCAGGCATTCTATGATCAAATTTCCACTGTTCTGCCTGCTGAGCGTCTTATCGTCGACCCATTAAAAACTCTGGCATTTGGCACGGACGCCAGTTTCTATCGTTTAGTTCCCAAGATCGTCATTAAATCGAACAGTGAGACTGAAATAGTCGAGATACTGTCAGCCGCTAATGCACATGAGCTTGCCATCACTTTTCGAGCTGCTGGTACGAGCTTGTCCGGACAGGCTATCTCTGATTCGATTCTTCTTATTGCCGGAGAAAAATGGCAGGGTCATAAGGTTCTCCAGGAAGGCGAACGTATTCGACTGCAGCCGGGTGTGCTCGGTAAATATGCAAATCTCTATCTTCGTCCCTACGGCCGAAAGATCGGGCCGGATCCTGCCTCCATTAATGCGGCGATGATAGGCGGTATTGCCGCCAATAACGCCAGCGGTATGTGTTGCGGCAACTCCCAGAATAGTTACAAGACCCTTGCCGGCATGCGCATCATTTTCCAGAACGGCAGCTTACTTGATACCGCTGACGCCAAAAGCAGAAACAGTTTTTATGCCGACAACGATGCCCTGGTAAAAGGTATAGAGAATCTGCGTGATGAGGTCCGTGCCGATACTGTCCTGCGTGAGCGGATCGAACGAAAGTTCAAGATCAAAAACACCACCGGCTATAGCCTGAACGCTCTCCTTGATTTTGATGATCCACTTGATATTATCGCCCACTTGATGATTGGCTCGGAAGGCACACTGGGTTTTATTTCCGAGATCACCTACAACACCGTTGTTGAATATGCTGATAAAGCCAGCGCACTTATCATTTTTAAGGGAATTGAAGATGCCTGTCGGGCCACGGAGATACTCAAGAGCCAACCGGTAGAAGCAGTTGAGCTGATGGATCGGGCTGCCCTTAGATCGGTTGAGGACAAGGCCGGCATGCCTGATTATCTCAAAGAGCTTTCAGGCGAGGCTGCGGCGCTGTTGGTGGAAACTCGTGCGGCCAGTCGAAAAGAGTTGCGTCACAACATCCAATCTGTCAGTTTGGCCTTGGAGGCCATACCGCTGGAACGGCCGTTGAATTTCACCGATGTCGAAAGCGAATATACTAAACTCTGGAATATAAGAAAGGGGCTCTTTCCGGCGGTTGGGGCAGTTCGCGAATGCGGGACTACGGTCATAATTGAAGATGTCGCCTTTCCCATGGAGCATTTGGCCGAAGCAACACTTGAGTTGCAGAGACTTATGGCCAAGTATAGCTATGATAATGCCATTATTTTCGGACATGCGCTTGCTGGCAACCTTCATTTCGTTTTTACCCAGGATTTTGGCTCTCCCCAAGAGGTAGAGCGCTACAGCGGCTTCATGGACGAAGTATGCAAGATGGTAGTTGAAAAGTACGATGGTTCGCTTAAAGCAGAGCATGGCACGGGCCGCAATATGGCGCCCTATGTTGAGTTGGAGTGGGGACAGGAAGCATATCATTTAATGGAGCGTATCAAAGATTTGTTCGATCCGCAGCGTCTGCTCAATCCCGGGGTAATTCTCAACGCCAATCCTCAAGCTCATTTAGAAAATCTTAAACCACTGACCGCCACCAATCCAATCGTCGATAAATGCATCGAATGCGGCTTTTGCGAGCCGGTTTGTCCTTCGAGGAATCTTACTCTTACCCCACGCCAGCGGATAACCGTGCAGCGTGAGATTTCCCGCCTGCAGGCACGGGGAGATAGCTCGACCCGTTACGGTTCCATTGTCAGTGCTTACAATTATGCTGGTGATGCCACCTGTGCCACCGACGGCCTATGTCAGACCGCCTGTCCAGTAGAGATAAACACCGGTGAGTTAACCAAGGAGCTTCGCCGTCTCAAGGTGGCCAACACCCCACGGGAGACTCTTGCCAGAATAATTGCTAGGAATTATGGCCTGGTTACGGCCGGAGTGCGCCTGGGTTTACAGTCGGTGAATCTTCTGCACACTGTGCTGGGAACGAAGAGTTTAGCAAAAATTGCCGGGGGAGCAAGAAAGCTCAGTGGCGACCGGCTGCCGCTCTGGACTCCATATATGCCCAAAGGTGCACCGAAGAGAAAAAAAGCGGGTACGAATCTGGGTAGAGCAAAGAAGGTTGTCTATTTCCCAAGTTGTATCTCACGAACCATGGGCCCGGCTAAAAATGATAGCGATCAGGAACTACTTTCCCAAGTGCTGGAGAAATTACTGGTCAGAAGCGGCTATGACGTACTTTACCCACCCGCAATGGAAAAGCTTTGCTGCGGCGTGCCTTTCAACAGCAAAGGTGCCTTCAGGCAGGCTGATGAGAAAGCAGCAGAGCTTGAGCAGGTATTGCTTGAGGTGTCAAATGAAGGGACCTACCCGGTTATCTGCGATACCAGTCCGTGCCTCTACAGAATGCGCCAGACCATGGATCGACGCCTGCAGCTATATGAGCCGGTTGAATTCATTCATGATTTTCTACTAACTGAGCTGAACATCCAGCAAAAGCAGGAGAAAATAGCGGTGCATACCACCTGTTCTTCGGAAAAGATGGGGCTGGGTAATAAACTTATAGATGTTGCCAAAGCCTGCGCCACCGAAGTGGTTGTCCCCGAAAAAGTCGGCTGCTGCGGTTTTGCCGGGGATCGTGGCTTTACCTATCCCGAATTGAACACCGTAGCGCTCGAAGAGTTGAATCACCAGGTTGCTGACTGCCGGGCAGGATATTCCAATTCCAGAACCTGTGAAATTGGCTTATCTCAGCATGGTGGTATTGATTACAATTCAATCGTCTATCTTGTTGAGCAATGCTCTCGGGAGAGTGTTGCCTGAGATGAATGACATATAAAAGGAACGAGAACGATGTACTTCCTGCGTAGGAAGCAGGTTTGTTCAATTGATAAACCATTTAATGTGACGGAGTAAGGAGCAATGGAAAAAAGTGTAGTGGATGAACTGGTCGCCATATTTGGCAAAGAACATGTATTGACGGCCAATGAAGATATGATCGCGTACAGTTATGATGCAGCCCATGCAGAAATAAAACCGGAGGCGGTGGTTTTTGCCACAACTACAGAGCAAGTGAGCCAACTCATGAAGCTGGCCTATAGAGAGAATATTCCGGTAACCCCCAGGGGGCAGGGAAGTGGTCTTTCCGGTGGTTCTATCCCTCTGCAACAGGGTATCGTTCTGGCCATGGATAGAATGACCAGAGTCATCGAATTCGATCCATCAAACAGGCTTATCACCGTGGAAGCAGGAATCACCACCTCGGATATCGATCCCATCGTGGCCGAGGCCAATCTCTTTTATCCACCCGATCCCGGCAGCGTTGCCTTCTCCACCATCGGCGGCAACATTGCCGAGAACGCCGGTGGCCTTCGTGGTTTGAAATATGGAGTGACTAAGGACTATGTTCAGATGATGAAAGTGGTCTTGCCACAGGGTGATATTGTCACACTTGGTTCAAAATGCGTCAAGCACGTTGCTGGTTTCAATACCGAAGCGATTTTTGTCGGCAGCGAAGGTCTGCTGGGCATTATGACTGAGGTTACCCTGTCGCTATTGCCAATTCCGCAGCATCGGGAATCGGCTCTAGCCATCTTTGATAGTCTCGACAATGCCGCCCAAACGGTTTCTGATATTATCGCCGCAGGGGTGACGCCATCCACCATGGAGTTCATGGATAATGAGACCATCAATGCCATCCAGAATTTCAAGGATTGTGGTTTACCGCGTGATGCCCAGGCAGTTCTGCTCATTGAAACCGACGGAGAAGAGAACTCCGCCAAGGCGGAGATGGCCAAAATAGATGAGGTAGTCAGGTCCAACAATGCTACCGAATTTTCCATCGCCAAAACGACCGAGGACCGCGATAAACTCTTTGCCGGCCGAAGGGTGGCCCTCAATGCTCTGGCCAGTGTCAAGCCAAACCTTATCCTCGAGGATGCCACTGTAATGCGTAGTAAGCTTCCCGAGATGGTGCGTGGTATTATTGACATAGCTGAGCGTCATCAGGTTAAGGTAGGTATCTTTGGTCATGCCGGAGATGGCAACTTGCACCCTACCTTTCTTCTCGACATGAAGGACGAAGACGAGAAGGCTCGTACCGACGAGGCTGTTAAGGAGTTGTTCCAATTGGCTATCGATCTCGACGGCACCATCTCTGGTGAGCACGGCATTGGCCTGGAGAAAAAACCATTTTTGATGAACCAGATTGGTGGTGCAGGTATCAAGCTGCTCCAGGATATTAAGATGACTCTGGATCCGAAGAACTTACTTAATCCCGGAAAAATGTTTGATATGCCACAGCAGGTATAAAGGTTAAAGAGGTAGAATCACAATGAATATGAAGATATCTGCTACTCAGGAGGCCGAAACTCACCTCCTGGAGGCAGCCAAAGAATTCCAGAAATGTATGCAGTGCGGTAAATGCCGTTCTGTCTGCCCTGTTTTTAAGGAAATGGGTAACGAGCTTTATGTTGCTCGGGGCAAAAATAAACTGGCTGAGAAACTGGTATCAGGTGAGTTGGAAATTACCCAACGCGTCGAGGATGCCATCAACGAGTGTTTGAACTGCAAGACCTGTTCAGCTAATTGCCCGGCTGGCGTTAGTCCCGAACACGTGGTGCTGCGTTTACGCTGGTATATTACCACCAAGAAAGGGCTACATTTTTTCAAAGCACTTATCTTTCGGCAATTGCTCTGGCGAAAATGGCCAATCACCCTTGGTTGTGCAATTGTCGGGATTGCCCAGAAGCTGTTGTTCGGTATTGGTCCCAAAAATCCGGTACGCCATCTCTTTCCGCTGTTTGGTTTTTCCAAAAGGCGCAATTTTCCGCAACTGGCCATTCGCAGTGCTCAATCGCAACTGCCTGAGATCAACAGGTCGAAGGCTGGCCAAGCGAAGATGCGTATCGGCTATTTCACCGGTTGTGCCGGTAACCTGATCTATACCAACACCGCCAAGTCAGTGGTGGATATTCTCACCGGTTTCGGCTATGAGGTGGTGATTCCCAAGAAGCAGAAATGCAACGGTACACCGGTACTTGCCAACGGTGACTATGAAGGCGCAAAGCGGTTGATGGAGCATAACTTCGAGCTCTTTCGCAAATACGATCTCGATGCCATTGTGGTCTCCTGCTCATCCTGCGGTATGTCGCTCAAGAAGGAGATCAAGGTGTTCATTGACGATAGTCCTGAGTTGAGTGAGTTCACCGGCAAAGTCTATGATATAAATGAGTTTATAGAACAAAATATCGATATCAAGCCGGAGCATCTCGGCGAGCTCGATTATAAGGTGACCTATCATGATCCTTGCCACATGGTTCGCGGCCAGGGTGTGAGAGATCAGCCCCGTGATTTGCTCAAGATGATTCCGGGAGTGGACTTCACCGAGATGAAAAATGCAGATACCTGCTGCGGTTCGGCGGGAAGTTACTGTATTACTCACTATGACACTTCCATCAAGATCAACAATCATAAGATCGAGGATATCCAGGATGCTGGCGTGGATATGGTTGCCACCGGCTGTCCAACCTGTGTCATGCACATTGCCGACAACCTCGCCCAGCATGAAAGCAAGGAAGATGTCCGTTTTGTCGTGGAGATTCTGGCTGATTCTCTCAGAGCTGCGAAAACAATCTAAATAACGCGTATATTGCCCTTGTCAGAACGAGGCAATGGCTAATAAAAGTGAAAAGGACCCGGTAGTGCCGGGTCCTTTGTTTTTTATGGTACAGACTTGCATTCGCTCCATGGGTAAGGTATGTAGGCCAAATGACTAAATTGCAGGTGACTTACGGTCATGTATTCGGCATCTAAATAATTGAGATGTGTAACTGGGTTAAGCCCTTGAAAGACAAATAGATATGAGAGAGCTATCTTCACCTTTTACCTTTTTTTATAAGTATGTTTTTATTTTTATCTGGTTCTTTGGCTTTGGTTTCGGGATTAGCGATACACTTCTGGCAACAGAGCCCTTTGGTACGACCTGGATTCAATATATGGCTGTCTGGCTGGGGATGACACTCTTCATTTTCTTTACGAGCGGCAATATAAAGAAGGTGCTGATTGACGGTGACACTCTGGTAATAACCAATTTTCTCAAGACCGACCGCCTGCCGCTCTCCAGAATCTCAGGAGTTGACGGGTCGACTTTTCTCAGTCCGAGACTAGTTTGGCTCACGCTGCATGAACCATGTCTGTTTGGGACAAGGATTGTTTTTCTGCCCAAGCATCGATTAACCAAGGGGCTTGGTAAACATCCTATTGTTCATGAATTGAAGGATGAACTCAATCTTAAGGATTGATTTCTCAGATGGGAACTAAATATGCGCGAAGATCTTGATATTATCTACTTCAAACAGCGACTGGAAGAGCGGCAGCAGGAGTTGTTTCAAGCTCAGGAAAGTCAGCAAAAGGAAGGTGCGCCAAAAGAACTCGATCAAACGCGGGTAGGGCGGCTCTCGCGCATGGATGCCATGCAGCAGCAGGCCATGAGCCAGGCTGCAGGCCGTCTGGCCGCGGCTGAACTACAGCGCATTAAGACAGCCTTGCAGCGTCTCGAAGATGATGAATATGGCTATTGCCTGATCTGTGAAGAGGAAATAGCCGAAAAACGGCTCCACTTCGACCCCAGCCTGCTAACTTGCATTATCTGCGCCGAGGAGGCCGAAGAGAGGTAATGCAGTTTGTCATAATCAACGCTTTAGAATTACCTCGTTGCCATTGAGATAAAGCTTTTCGTTTCGCGTTTCCGCCTGGTGGCTCAATATATCTCCGTCTTTGACAAACAAACCGGTCTGCATCCCTTGATATAATGGCATCAGTAATTGTGGTGCCTTATCAGCAAAGGCCGCGGGTAATTTAACATTTGAGCTGAGGTAGAGTATGTCGAGAGCGAGATCTGGCTGTCCTACCACCGGGGCAAACTGCATTAAGGTCATATCTCTGAGCAGACGTAGGGTGAGATCACCTTGGATGTCGCCCTCCTGCAGGCTAATTTCTGCATCTGTAACCTGAAACTCCAAGCCAGCCTGAAGCAATTGTTCCAAGGCGGATACTGCTTGAAGGCCGACCCTGCTCATTTGTTCCTCCATTCTTTTTCCGGCGCCCTGCGGGTCATCTTCGAGCGCTGCAGCCTCCGCTAATGCTCCTGAAACTGTACGGGTATAAAAATCCATAAAGTTTTCATACGCCTGTGCATCCATGTTGTTCATTCCAAATGTAGCCTTAGCGCCATTGACTACCAAATTGTTAGTATCAAGACTGGCCATGGTAACGGTGGATTCTGTCGATATGGTGTTTTTAACCTGGTCCACCTTCGAAGTATAGGAAGTGTTTAAATCGGCGAAGTTAAAGTAAGCTTGTTTTTCGTCTATTTTCAGGCGATCAATGGTAAACTGAAAGTTACCATCCCAGAGAAAGGTGGAGAGCATCTCCATTTCTGCAGACATAGTCATAGCACCAAAGTCAACTTTATCGCCCGCTTGCATTCCCTGCCAACTGCCAGTGGAGGTAAATTTCTGTAGAGAATTGTCGGCTATGATTTCAAAGTTGCTTTCTTTCACTTCGAGGATATCGCCATCGATGGTTAGAGAAAAAGGTTCGTTGGTGAAAGAACTGACGATCTCGCCTAGGAAAGAGTAGGTGGTTGTAATGTTGAAGGGGTTGTCGCCTTGCAGTCGGTTATCGATAAAATCTTGAAACCAAAGGTTTTCGGAAAGACTGGTTGTAGAGACAACACCGGTGTAGCCATGTTTGGCCCGATCTACGAATACTATTTCGTCAACGCCGTAAACTGCTTTCAACGAACCAAGATCGATTTTCCATTCAATTTCAGATGTTCTAAAGCCTCTGTCATAACGCACAACTTCAAGTGAATAATCCGTGTTGCTCTCAGTATATATAGCGTTGGCGTTATCGAATGCCTGGCGGACAGTGCGCTCCATGAGCAACCCGTTGACGTAAGGAGCAGCTCCTCCAAGGACGATAATCAGGATGATCACGGCAATAATTTTCTTCATCTCCACTCCTCTAGCAAAAAGGTTTAATCTTTTTTATGAATATTGTTTTGAAAACACTTGCCTATTCTATCTTTTCTCGACCTGTGGTACAAAGACCTTAAGAATTATTATAAAATATCGCAGAACACTGGTGCTAGTTTTCATAGCTGGTATTTACATTGGATGTACAGACAGTCGTGGATTTTTAAAGTCAGCCATGTAGATCGATGGTATGCAAACTATTCTTGTCACTACTGACCGACGTTTTAGCTGATTCATCAATAACCCAGCTTTTACAAAACACAAGGAGAGCAGATCGATGTTTTCAAAAGATGACGAGGATGGCTACACCGAGCTTGTACCAGGTATAAGCATCAAGACCCTGGTATATGGGCGAAACACCCTAACCGCCAAGTTCAAACTCAAAAAGGGCAGCAGTCTACCGATGCATAGTCATCCTCATGAACAAACCGGTTATCTGATTTCCGGTAAAATGGAGTTTGTAATTGCCGGTGAACAACACACAGCCGAACCTGGAGACATCTGGTGCATTGGAGGTGACATCGATCACAGTGCCGAGGTGCTAGAAGAGTCGGTGGTAATTGAAGTCTTCAGCCCGGTGAGGGAGGATTATTTGCCGAAGATTCAATAAGTATGAGTAGCAATGTTTGATCAAATAATATATACCCTCTACATTTAATGTCTAAATCCAAATGTAAAAGGTTTCAATTGCAACTCTTTACATTAGGAAAATCTATTTGCTATTAAGTCTAAAGTCTTTGCTCTATCGAAATAGAAATCTCAGAAATGACGGGCAAATCACCTCTGCAAATCTTCAATCTAGACTTCACTACCATTAATTTGGGATTGATATGAGTAAATTGAGAAGTTGTCGCTTGTTTTTAGATAAAAATTCAAATCTTAATATGGTTTAGCGATATACGAATAAGGATTTCAAAATATCAGATTTTAGATATCTACTAATGTTAGATCTTTTTCTTAAAATTCGTGATCTGCTTGATGCTCGCGAGCGCCGTAATGCATTGCTTTTGTTGTTCATGGTTTTAATAACCGGGGTTTTTGAGGCGATAGGAGTTGGTTCACTCATCCCTTTTCTTTCTG
>JASJDT010000064.1 GCA_030065655.1 Desulfocapsaceae bacterium
CATACTTTTTCCCCTTCTCCCTAGGTAAATCAAGAAAACAGTCGTTGGCGGCTTCCTTGGTTTCAAAAGCAGGAATGAAGTCAATATTTTTGTCTGCATTGTGCAGGCCCAGAAATGTAGCTTCCTTGTCGGGGTCGCAAACAACAACATAAACCCAACCTTTGCCACTCGCCTTCTCAACCATCGGTCCTTACCCCTTTCTGTCAGTAATTATATTTGAGCATCAGGTAAATTAGAGCACTATTTAACATAACTATATGGCTAAATACAACATTTAACACTAAACATGCCAGTCCAATTTGCAATAATATCCTGCGCGGACTCTCTAGAAACAATAATGGCCTCATCACTAAAAAATGATAAGGCCATTGTGGTAAAAATGCTTTTTTTTACAGATCCAGATATGAATCGGAAAAGAGATTCTCGCCAGTAATAACACGTACTGTTTTGACGTAATCTGCCAGTTCCTTATCAAGTGTACTAAGATCAGGTGCAGTTCCGTCCATGGCCTGATGAACGATATCGACTATCTCTGGACGCTCACCCTTGGCAACTGCGGTCAGGTTTGTATCAAGCGGATCGGCAATAACAGATTTCATCCCATACCTCTCCAGCATGATCATATAGGTTGTATTTAAGATTGGCCGCAGTTCAACCGGAGGACCGTTGGAGATGTTGGAGAGTCCGCAGGTGCTCATGGCACCTGGAGCGATATCTTCAAGCATCATTTGGAAAGTCAACAGATCCATTAACTGCTGCTGCTGAATGTTTACCGGGGTAACGATTCCATCCACCCAAATCTTTTCATTGGGAATACCTGCCTCGTTGGCAGCATAGAGCAATTCAACACAGAGTGCAGCCCGCTCATTTTCATCCCGCGGCAGCCCATCCGGTCCCCACATCAGCGCTACAAAATCGGCATCATATTTCTTGGTCATAGGGATCATCGCCTCATAGCGCTCCGGACGTGCCATAATGGAATTGACGATGTGAGGAGCACGGGCTGGTTTGAGAACCTTGAGACCCTCTTCTATGGCAGCGATATTGGAAGTGTCCAGCAGCAAGGGTACATCACCGGAGACCTCCTGGACAACCTGACAGACCCACGGCATCAGCTCATGGCCATCCTTCTTCGCTGGCCCGAGGTTGATGTCAATGTAGTCCATTCTTTTTTCTATTTGATCCTGAACCTCTTCCTGGATCGGCTTCGGGTCACGCTCTTTGTAAGCTTTGCCGATCACCCTGGAAATGACATTCAGGCTTTCTCCAAACAAAATCATAATCCTTCCTCCTAATTGAATTACGGCTGGATCACTTTCCAGACACTCAACAATATGTCACTATAATATGGTTTTTTGTTGAATATCTGGGGCATCACCAGACCGAAATTCGTTATATTTAAATTATGCACGCGCCTTTAAAAAACCAGGCAGATGCGCAGCTTCACGAGGTCCTACGGTAATTGTCCAGCCGGGCAATTCCTCTTCCACATCGCCCGCGATAGCGGCGGCATATCCAGGAATAATGAGCTCGGTGTGTTTCACCTTATCCATGATGCCACTTTTCTTGATAAACATACCGACATCATCTCCACCGAACTTACCTGCTGCCCAGGCAGTGAGTACTGAAAGACCTTCTGAATCCTTGATTAACAGATAGGCAGATACTTTGCTGGCCTCAATCTCACCAGAGACGATAAAATAGGTAAGAGCAAAATTGGTGGTAACGAGAACCGGTGAGTTCTCATCTGGAGTACCTATTTCGAAAATACCTTCGGTAACGGTCATCGGACGTTGTGGATCAGTAAAAATATTGAGTCGCTCCAGGAGCAGTGGAAATACTGATTCCGTGGTCAGATCAGAGAGGACGACAATACCGCCGTATTTAGCTACAAACATACTGGCAATAAGGGTTTCCATATCGGGGTTGGAAGCCATTTCGCCAGGAAAGGCAATCGTCGGAAAGCCGACAGCACGATTACCATCCTTGAGTGCTGATCTGCGAATAGCCACCTGGTCTTCCAGAGCCTGTTTAACTTCTCTGCTGCCGGTATCGATAACCAGGTCTTTCAATCCCATACCGGTGAGCTTATCGGTAAGGGCAGTCACACCATCAATGGAATCGGCTTTTACCGCTAACGGAAGGTCGTTATCCAGAGCCAGTTTGCCAAAAGCATCAGCGTTTGCTTCTGTTGCAGCATAGACAAGAGGTCTCTTGAATCCGGCGGTAGCAATTGCCGCTGCGATGACATCCGCGTCTTCACTCATAAGAATGAGATTAAATTCAGATTTTTCGGCGATATTCTTGGCCAATGCTGCAAACGCATCCTTATCTCCGTTTACATCCTTCAGGGCGACAAGTTCTGGGCGTAAATTGAAGCCGACACGTTCATATTGTAAAGCATTCCAGACGCCAAGTTTTGCCTCAAGGTCGGCCTCGGCAGTATCGGAGGCAATAGTGCCAGCCAATAGCGTTTGGTTATAAAATGTTTTTTCATGTCTGTACATGACGGTCTCACCACCGGTGGTGGCTTGCCTGACTCCTTTTCCAACCTTTATCGGGCGAATGGGAGGGGCTGAGGCCTCTGCCAGTTGCGCTCGGGCCTCGTCCGATACATAGGGACAAGCATCGAGCTCGGCCTTGCCGGATGCCAGATTCATGGCAAATGCAAGACATGTAGGTACACCGCACTCCTTGCAATTGGTTTTGGGCAGGAGTTTGAATATTTGAATACCTGTTAACGCCATTGTATATTTCTCCTTTTTATTCTATCAGGGGTGGGAGTATTCTCCTCACCCCTGCTTTCATTAGATTAGCCGATGATTGGATCCATTTTCAGGGCTGGATGATCCTGCTCCTGAAGCCATGGTAGAATCTCATCTTCGGTAATGCCCACAGTTTCATCGGCAATCTTGTCAGCGAAATTCTTGACGCCGAGCTCTTCACCACGGGCATTCAGACGATCCTTAATTTCATCCTTGAGAACCTTCGGCATCCACACCATCCGCAACAAGCCACCATCACCGGTAATGAATTTCTTCTGGGTGATGTTGAACTTTGAATGACCGACAAAACCTGGGGACGAACCACCTCCGCCCATGACACCGGCAAGGGTGGTAAACTTCATTCCGGATGGCGTCTCACCGGAATAATCCCGGCCCACAGTCATGATGCCGTTACAGCTTGGCAGCATCGCTGCAATACATTCGCAGCAGCCGCAGGTGGTCATGGGAGCATTTACCATTGAGTAAAAATTATAGGTTTCATGCGCACCCTTGGAGGCTGCTTTCAAGAACTCATCAACGCCTTCAAACCTTCCAAGTACCTGGTCGAGAACCTTACCTTTCTTTATTGGCTGGTTGGGGCCGGTTGGGTTGATCTCGAAAGAGGCTTTACAGTCCATCCAGTTGTAGGCACCGCACAATCCTGTTCGCTCAGGACTTACGGCACAAACATGGCTAGGAGCAAATGATTGACAAAGAGTACACGAGTAGAAGGTATCGACATCTTCGTCGGTCATGGTGTCAACACGCTCGTCTCGCATCTTGTACTCTGCTCGAGCGGTTTCGGTCATCTTGTCGACGTCTTCTTTGTTGGTGTAAAGTGTTACTTGAACTTTGTCGACTATCTTTTGAAAGTCCTGATGGAATTTAGCATGAAGAACTACGCCGATATCTTTAAGCGTGAAGCCTTTCTCGATTGCTGCCTTACTTATCCTGACCCAGGAAATATCACGCTGTCCGATATGCATGATTCCCTGAATGTAGTTGATCAGATGATGGATCTGGCGTTCCATGATCGGCTCGAAATCGGGTTGGAACTCACGACCGGCAATCTGGACATAGATACCGAGTGGCAGGGTGTCACCTTCTTTGAGATCGGTGATGTCTTTACCGACAAGCTCAACCTTGCCGTCTTCAATTTCATTCATTTCGGCCTTCTTGACCAGCTCGGTACACTGGGTCTTGCCGCCACCTGTCTGGCAGTAGAGATCAGCTCCACGAACGCGCTCACCCTCAAAGGCAGGCCCGAAAGAACAGGGAATATCAATCTCAGTAATATTGATCTTTAAGCCGCGAACTTCAACCGAACGCTGGCAGATCTCGTCATGCGGAACATTAGCAACCACATGTTCATAGGTGCAGATACCGGTTGGCAATATCTCCGGAATGTCAGTGTCGGCCAAGGTTGGGAATCCCCAGTTAACCGCACCCGCAGCAGCAACAGCCCATTCGGTGCCGACGTCACCCAAAGCATTAACAAAAGCAAAAATTCTGTTCTTGTTGTAAAGCAGCATTTTGCGGTAATCGCCAGGCTGCACGCCACCAAAGGCCATGGCAGCACGGTTGGCGAAGCCAAGAGCGAAAACGGCTGATGAAATATCCGGACCAAACGGAACGATACGGGTATTCCAGCCAACCTGCATACCAGCCTCGAGGCATTGCTCGATAACTGTCTTGCCATAATGATTGGCGGCACAGAAAATATAGAGGCTCTTCTTCTGGTAATCTTCAACAATCATTTTGGCAATTTCCGGATTGGGTGCAGCGCCGACAATTGCCGCAAAGCCTGGTGCAGAACCATCAACAAACTCGACACCACGCTTTCGCAGGATGGTATCATCGGCGGGTCCTACCCAAATTTTTCCTGCTTCGATATCCGGATCTTCCTGGGAGATGTAAAAATCAGGCTCCTTGAGAATCCGCAAAGCTTCCTTCACCTCGTAGGCGAAGATACCTGCCATACCAGCATCAAGCAGGGGCCCGAGATACGGCAGATGGTTGCTACCCTTCATATGGGGTGGCAACAAGCCCCTGGCAAATTCCATGGGCTTTTTCAAATCTTCAAGGGTCTCACATTTCATACCGGTCAGAGAATAGATAACCGGCAAAAAATACGCGGTATTGGGAAAACCAATGGGTGTACTGGCATCATAAGATTGCAGAGCTCTCTCAAGTTCACCTTCAACCTGTGATACAACCTTATAGCCGCCCTGAATTGCTGCGAACGCTACTAATCTAGACATGCTTTCCTCCTTTTTTGAGGATTGATTTTATCAAGTCAATCTGGCTGATTTTCTATTCCATTCCGAGGGCTTGTCGATCAGCCATATCCATGAGTACCCTTTCACGTGCCTTATCGATGCCAAGCTCTTTACGCTTTTTGTCGATATGGGCAATCATTTTATGGGCATGCTTGATTGGATCTGGTTCACAATCCCACTTTCCACCATAGATATTTTCCATCTCTTTATAGAGATAGTCTTTGAATTCCGGTGCACCCTCAAGCGGCATATGATAACCGAAAACGGTGTAGACACCAGAAGAAACAAAGTACTGGCCGATGGCAATGGCCTTTTCGCTCATCCATTCCGGCGCACTACCCGCAGCGGGGAGGTCACAGATATCATCACCAAGTCCGCCGGCCTTTACAACTTCAGTGGCGGCCAGCAGAATTCGGGTATTGTCAACACATGAACCCAGATGCAGTACCGGAGGAATACCAACAGTCTCACATACTTCAGCAAGCCCAGGTCCGCAGTGTACTGCTGCGGCTCCTGGAGTCAACAGTCCATGAATACCTGCGGCAATAGCGCTGCAGCCCGTGGTGAGAACAATGACATCGTTCTTGATCAGTTCCTTGATTACCGTGATGTGTTCTTCATTGTGTTTGGTCCTGGCATTATTACAACCAACGACACCGGCAATTCCGCGAATACGTCCGTTAATGATGTTATCATTGAGGGTGAAATAGTCGCCGCGGAAACTACCACCAAGATGATACTGAATCGACTCTACACCGAAGCCGGCAATCTGCGTAGCTTTGTGTTGAGGTATCATGATATCTGCGCCACGTTCGTTGTAGTTGTCAATGGCCATTTTGACGATCCGCTTGGCATCCTGCATGGCGTAGTGCTCATCAAACTCAATGTGTACCACGTTGTCCTGCTCCATCTTGGCGATGGGATGAGTGGTTATCAGCTTGGTGTGAAAACATTTGGCAACATTGGCAAGATTCTGGAAAATACACTGGACATCGACAACCATTGCATCACAGGCGCCAGTAATAATTGCAAGCTCCTGCTGGAGAAATGTACCTGCGGGCGGAACACCATGGCGCTGCAGTACTTCATTGGCCGTACAACAAATACCACCCAGCTGAATTCCTTTAGCACCTTGCTGTTTAGCATAGTCGATCATTTCCTGGGATTGGGCAGCAGCTACTATCATTTCTGAAAGCAGCGGCTCATGGCCGTGAACAATGATGTTGACATGATCTTCCTTCATGATACCGAGATTGGCCTCTGCTTGGAGAGGAGAAGGACTACCGAACATAACATCCTGTAGATCTGTACCAATCATCGCACCGCCCCAGCCGTCGGCAAGAGATGTTCTTGTCGCCTGCTTGATGATATTTTTATAGTCCTGATCTACACCCATGGCAGTTCTGTGCATGGTATCTACGATTTCTCTGTCGATATTCCGAGACATGACCCCCATTTTTTCCCACTTTTCAATGAGTGGCTTGGGTGCTCTCTGCAAATAGGCCAAAGTTCCTTCAGGCTTGCCCCACTCTTTTACAGCTGCCTCGGCAACACCTAAGGCTATTTCGTCTAGATCTCTATCCAGCATCTCTCCATCTACTTCAATTTTGGTTTCCACACCAAAATATGGGGCGATTTGCAGAAGTTTTGCTGGATCTTTGATTTTGTAGTCCTCTGTTTCCTTGCGGGCAACGGAGAGGAAGGTTTCGGCTACTGCGCGTCCATGATCAGAGTGAGCAGCAGTTCCGGCTGCTACCATTCTGGCAAAGTTTCTCGCACAGATGGTGTTGGCGGTGGCTCCGCAGAGGCCTTTTCTGGTGTCTTCACCCTGGATACCGTCCTTTGGTAAGGGAAGGCGACATGGTCCCATGGCACAATTCTTACAGCATATGCCCTGTAGACCGATTGCACATGGCTTCATGGTCACTGCTCTGTCGAAAACCGTATCAATATTGAGCTGTTGAGCACGCCGGATCATCTCCTGGGTTGATACTTCAATGGAGGCTTCCATTGGATCTGCTAATTTCGGTGCCTTTGCCGCTGGTGCTTTTTTTGCTTCTGCCATTTGAGGTTCCTCCTCATAAGTGTTTCTATAAAAGCGTTTGAACTCTTATTCTTAAGCGTTTAATTATTAACGCTTATGGAATCGGTTCAGCATCTGGATAATTTTCTCCTGCTCAGTATATTGAATCGCGGCAGGGGTAATGGTTTCTTCGCTTGATTCCTCGCTCTTCTTCGCTGCTCTTGAAGCTTTGGCTTTCTGCCGTTCTGCCCGCAGCGCTGCCTCTTCTGCTTCACGCTTGGCTGCTGCATCTGCTTCTGCCTGTTTTTGAGCATCTTCTTTTGCCTTCGCCTTAGCTGCAGCTTTGGCCTCGGCTTCTTCTTTTGCTTTTGCTTCGGCAGCTGCCTTGGCTTCGGCATCTGCTTTAGCTTTTGCCTCTGCATCTGCCTTGGCTTTGGCTTCTGCTTCAGCCTTAGCCTTGGCGTCAGCCTCAGGGTTAGCAGCCGGTTTGGCTTCCTCTACCACCTTTTCTTCTTTTACTGGCTTTGCTTCCGCTTTAGGAGCTGCTTTCTTGGGTGCTTCAGCTTTTGCTGCAGGCTCTTCTTTCTTAGCTGGCGCAGCTTTCTTGGCAGGTGCAGCTTTTTTCTCTTCTTCAATGGTCAGGTCTAATTCTGGAGCAAGGCTTGCGAAATCAATACTGACATCACCAAGACGCTTTTCAATGGCTTTGGAATCCATAGCGCTGCCACCATCGGATATAACATCGATAAAATCCCTGGTCAGGCGGATCGATTCTGGATGACGCATAATGATAATATTGCCACCACTCATCAGATAGGTCACCGCTGCAACAGCTTCCATCAGGATACCGCGACGCTCAGGATCGCCAAGCAGAGGGGCCTCATCGACCGTATCTTTGGCCTCCTTGCATTTCCAGACCTCATTACCAACATTGTTGATCATGGGATATTGCAGTTTTTCATCTCCCTGGCTCATTGCCGCCAGATACAAGCGCTCCATGACCGAATAAGTATACTCCAGCCCGTAACCCAGACCACCGGTTGTTGGGTCTACGATGACTCGCTCCATGGGCATACCAAGATTTTCGAGAAGAATGTTCACCTGCTTGGCAAGGTTGACATCAATGGGAGAAGAGGAAATAACGCTTTGGCCGTATCCCATAGCGGCAGCGCCGATTCCCTTGTAATTCTTCTCTTCCACCGGTCCCAAAAGAAGATTCTCTCCCTGACACTCTTCGGCAATTGCCTTCAGAACCTCTTCATCTTTTGTTGGATTAGCACAGCCCCAGACAATCAGGGGAACATTGATTGTCTCCAGTACTTTCTTGACCGTCGCAGCTGCTGATTCTGCACTGGCATCCTTATCATTGGGATCGATTGACTTCAGCTGCAGACAAATCGCCTGGGCACCAAACTCTTCAACGCATTTCTTCGCCCATGCCGCAGGATCGGAAACAACGTCTTTGAAAGGTTCCAGTGCCGGTTCCGGCCAGTCAGTGGGTTCCATATCCCAGATTTCCATAGCAATGACTGGTTTGTTCGGCATATCCCCTTCAAAGGTATGGAAAGGATAACAGGTCTCACCACCTATGGTCAGCGCACTGTCTCCTTTACCAATGGAGATTTCCTTGATGCCTCCGGTATAGGATTCCTTCTTGATTTCAAATCCCACTTTAGCCTCCTTAAAAGTGAAAATTAGTCTCTTGGAAGACGGTTGCCCAACAGCGTCAACTTAAAACTTTTCTGCTACCTGGGAACCTGACTTCCTTTCTTCGCTCGTTTACTCTTCCTGGTTACGCTTTCTTCTTCAGTTTATCGTTCAAATCAACTCAATTTTTCTTACGGCTCTCCATGCGCTCTTTAACCCGCGGAAATTTATCCACTTCCGTATGCGGTATAAACATGGCTGCTACGTAATTGTCCATGTATGAAGGAGTTTCTGAGAGTTCAAAATTTGTCATCTTTTTGGTAACTTCGACAACATCCTTCCGAATTCTATTGGTCAAAGAACTCATTCTGGCCCCTAACAGTGAGCCATTGCCAAGATAGGTCACCCGCTCCGGATCGGTTTCAGGTAAAAGACCGATGGTCATTGCTTTTTCCAGGTCTATATAACTGCCAAAACCGCCGGCAAGGGTAATATGTTCAATCATATCAATGGATAAACCTACTTCATCCATCAGCGTCATGCAGCCGCTATAAATTGCCGCCTTGGCCCGAATGAGATTGTCGATATCAACCTCGGTGAGTGCAATGTCACGATCTATCTGCGTCTCTTCCTGCCAGGCAATCACATATTCCCACACATCATTACGCTTGCGAATGCGCTCAGAGCCCTTTTCTCGGTTAAATTTACCGCTACTGTCAATGATCTGCATTTCGTACATGACGGCGAGCATGGTTATCAGTCCGGAGCCACAGATACCTTTGGGACGAACATTCCCGATGGTAATGATCATTGGCTCATACGTTACCGGATCAATGAGAAAGTCTTCAATGGCCCCTTTAGCTGCCCGCATACCAAACTCAACCCCACCCCCTTCGAATGCCGGACCGGCCGAACAGGCTGCACATGCCATCCAATCTTTGTTGCCGATGACGATCTCGGCATTGGTGCCTATATCCATGTATAGCGTAAGTTCTTCACTGCGATAAAGCCCAGAGCCCATTATACCTGCGACTATATCACCACCCACATAACTTGAGATAAGCGGATAAAGCAGGGCAATGGCATGCTCATTGGCATTTATTCCAATGCTAGACGCCTGAAAAGGTGGATACAATGATGATGCCGGGACATAGGGGGATCTTCTTATATGGGCTGGATTAATGGCAAGCATCAGCTGCATCATCGTAGTGTTGCCGGCAATGGTTATGGTCGAGACGTTATTTCGATCCACACCCGTATTTGTAAAAATATCCTCTAAAATTTCATTGATGGTTTGAATGATAACCTGCTGAAGCTTTTCCAGACCACCCTGTTTCTCAGCAACAACTATTCTGCTGATGATGTCCTCACCATAGCTTATCTGGCCATTGAACAATCCTTTTTCCCCTAGGACTTTGCCTGTGGAAAGGTCGATGAGCTGACCATATACAGTGGTCGTGCCCACATCGATGGCTATGGCATAGTTCTCAGAGGAGGTGTCTCCTCCCTGAATATTGATTATTCTGGTTTTACCATTGTCTCGCACCGGCCGAACCAGGGTGGCAGTCACTTTAAAGTCATTGTTTCGCAATATATCAGGAAGCCTGCGGATAACCGGTATGGTCAGCTCAAGCTTGTGCCAGTCAGCCTTATCACGCAAAGATCGTATCAGCCTGCCAACGTCGGGAAGATTGTCACTGACGCTTGGAGGCGGCAATTCAAGGTAGGTTTTTTTTATGGGATTGAGGAAAAGACCCTGTTCCTTGAGGCTGTTGATGTCCATATGCTGAACAGCCGCAGTGCATCGAGGCGGCGGTTTGACATCGAGAATAGCAGAGTCTACTGTTGATTCAACGGGGATACGTATGGTTACATCTTCACTGATTTGGGCACGGCAAGCGAGTCGATAGCCCTTGGCGATATCCTCTGCATCAAGCCTCTCGGTGATTCCATCTGCAAGTTCGCCATTTTCTGTTTGGATCCTGCATTTACCACAGACACCTTCGCCACCGCATGAGGCGTTGATATGGATACCAGCATCCATGGCCACACGGATGAGACTTGTGCCCTTTTCTGCCAAGATCTTGCGATCATGGGGTAGAAAAGTAACTGTACATGTCTTGTTGTCAGATGACATATATGTTCTGTGATTGCGGATTAACCAGCCCCATACAGCTTTGAAGGGCAGGACGAAACAGCTGAAAATGCTCCGGCTGTTTCGTATCCATTAAACCATTTATGATGATAACGAATGGATGTTCAGCACATTCATCTGTACCCTCATTCGTTATTAAAAATGAGCTTGATGACTCTTGTCCATATTGACGATATTTCTATCTGGTCTTAGCAGAGCCATTTAAAGCAGATGCAAATTGATTGCTTCTTAAGCTGTTTCCGATCTCCTTAAAAAACTCCCCTCGAAAACGCTCTCTTCTATTTATTATTTTAAAGATACAGCGTAGCTATAACCTTTTCTGTGGCTAAAAATCAATGGTTTTGTAACAAAATCAATTATTGCAATTTTTTTTTATCAAGAGTAGCATTCAATTATATATATTTCAATATTCACTTAAATATCCTTTAGAAAATATGAAAAAAGATATCTTCGAGCAACAGCAGACCAGAGAGAGAATTCGCCATCTCCTTTCTACTGCCAAAAAAAAGTCTGACTTCCAACGCATCCAATGCATCTGGCTTCGTTGCGAAATGCAGATGAAAGCTGACAGCGTCGCCAGAATAACCCAACTGAAACCGGCAACTGTACGAAAGATTTGGGCTGACTTCTTAAGAGATGGAGAGTCCGTCTTGTTTGAAAAAAAACGTGGCGGCAGAAGAAATTCTCACCTTAGCCGTGAGGAAGAAATATTGTTTTTAGAACCCTTCTTTAGAAAAATAGCTCGAGGAGTACCCTTTGAAATAGCGGAAATAAAGGATGCCTACGAGAACCACATTGGCAAAGAAGTTCCAAAATCGACGGTGTACAGACTACTTGGCCGTCATGGCTGGAAGAAGAAAACAGGTAAAGTCAAACGCACAGCCAACCTACAAGATCAACAAACCAGCATGCACGAGTATTGGATTGAAGGATGCACCCAGGTTCTCCACCCTGAACGGACAGGCAACATTTCCCAACAGTGGCTCAACCAAACGCTGCGACGTATGGTGGGTGGCAAATCTGCTCTGTAAATTGACAATTACACGAAGTAAATAATGTTTATTTTTGACCGCAACTACATATAAGAAATACCGCAAAGATTTATAAGAAATACTTATTTGTTAAATTTGGCACAATTTCGCCATTTGAAGAACAAATTGCATAACTCAAACTATCATTTTTTCATAGAATAGACTGTTATTCTGCAACTGTACTTTTTTTACGCAACTCTCCGCGCAGTACTTTACCGACAACGGTTTTCGGCAGTTCTTCAAGAAACTCAATTTGGGTAGGCAGTTTATATTTTGCCAGGTTTTGACTACAAAAATCGATAAGTTCTTCTTCAGTTACAGTATCATCCTCAACAACCACGAAACTCTTTATCTGCTCCCCCCTGGTTGGATGAGGTATTCCTACCGAGGAAGCCTCCCGCACTTTTGGATGTAGATATAATATTTCGTCTATTTCTCGTGGATACACATTAAATCCTCCCGAAATAATCATATCTTTCATCCTATCAACGATATAGAAGTAGCCGTCTTCATCCATTTTAGCAATATCACCGGTATGCAGCCACCCGTCTGCAAGCACCTTTGCCGTCTCTTGATCAAGGTTAAGATAGCCTTTCATCACCTGAGGACCTCTTATGAGCATTTCACCTGGAGTGTTCTTTTCCAGGGTCACGCTTGAATCTGTTATATCTACTATTTTACAATCCGTGTCCGATACAGGCACACCAATACTGCCGATCTTTCTTATGCCTTCGAAGGGGTTTATATGGGTGACGGGCGAACTCTCCGTTAAGCCATAACCCTCGACGATCACTGCTCCTGTCTGCTTCTCAAACTCTCTGATTACTTCAACCGGTAAAGGTGCACTGCCGGAGAAGAAGCCCTTAAAACAGGTCATATCAATCTTTTTCATGTCAGGATTGTTCAACATTCCAATATACATCGTTGGCACTAAAGGGCCGAAAGTGGGTTTGTATTTTTTAATGGTTTGTAGCAACTTATCCGGTTCCGGTTTTGGTACCAAAATATTTCCCCACCCCATGTATATCGCCAGATTCATAGCAGAGCTTAGGCCAAACACATGAAAAAACGGTAAGGCTCCAATCAAGGTTTCGGTACCTTTGGTAAATCCAGGAAACCAGGCAGCAACCTGCTGGACCTGTTTACTCAAATTGCCATGGGTGAGAATAACACCTTTCGCCTTACCTGTTGTTCCACCGGTATATTGGTACATTGCCGGATCATTGAAATTCAATTCAGTATCAATCTCTTGGGGACTGTGTTTGGCTAAGAGTTCAAACCATTGATGAACATTTGGTGCTTCCTTGACACTTGCAGACATTTTTTTACGTCTGGCAACAAGGGGAAAGAGGAAATTTTTAGGAAACGGCAGATAATCGCCTATTGATGTTATGACAATGTGTTCGATTTCTGTTTTTTCCCGCAGATCTATCATTCGGTTGCCAAGCAGATCAAGGGTAATCAGCACCTTCGCTCCAGAATCCGTAAACTGGTGTAGCAATTCTCTGTCCGAGTAAAGAGGGCAATTCATCACCGCAATTGCTCCAACACGCAATATTGCATAATAAGATGCTACACAAGGAATGGTATTGGGCAGTAGGATTGCTACTTTATCACCTTTCCCAACACCAAAGCCAAGTAAAACGGAAGCAAAGGAATCAACCAAACGATCAAGTTGCCTGTAGGTCATGACATATCCCTGAAACTGCAAGGCCATATGGTCAGGGAATTGTTCGGCGCTACGTTTGAGAAAATCAGCAAGCAAAACAGATTCAAATTCTAATTTTGCAGGGACTCCATTATCGTACGCACTCAACCAGGGACGATCAGAATCAGCCATAAAAGCACCTCACGGGAGAGATATAAAATGATATATTTAACTGTTTTATTTTATTATACTTTAAGCAAATCGAAGCTGAATTACAACTTGTCTAACTGATTAATCCGTTTTTACCCATAAATTATTTGCATTCATTTCAATTCAATTAATCTGCCGCTAAACCTAGAAGTCAAATGAACCCTTCGTTAATCTGATTTATCCGCATAAATTTCCGACTCAATGAGAGTTGAAAAAACTGCTATCTCATCGTTTAGTTAACGGAAAAACAGTTCATCCAGATGATATAAAGCTATATTGCTCTTTTTTAATAGGCCGTACATTAATAATTCATCTTTAGAAGAGTAAGGATGGCTGCTTTGGGCGCAGGTGTAGCCTTTCTGCCCCCTTGCTCTCTGATTGTAATATTACAAATACAATTACCTGACAAAAATTGAGGCAGTACTACAAAGCCCTGGAATTAACTGAAGATTTTTAGAAGTTATGACAAAGACAAAGCCGAACGAGATTTTTAACCTGTTCTGTCGCGTGAGAAACTGCCTCCCCTTCCGACAAACTTCAGCCGAAACAAAGATGTCTTTGCACAATTTGAACAGAACACATTCTTCGTTTAATTATCCAGGCACTTCTTGACAATCTCATATACATCCGCAGACAGATTTTTCTTTTGGGCGAGAAAACGAAGCTGTTCTTCCATTTGCACCATGAGTTTCTGAGTGTACTTTTTATAAGAGATGAGCGGAGATATAAGTCTCGCGGCAATCTGGGGATTAATCTGATCAAGTTTATCAACCTGTTCTATCAAAAACCTATACCCTGCTCCGCTTTTATTGTGAAATCGATAATGATTCATACCACAAAAGGCTCCAATTAAGGAGCGAACCTTATTCGGATTTTCCAACGAGAACGCTTGATGGGTAAGAAGCTCCTTAACTTTTGATAATACGGTGGGATGTGAAGATGTCGCCTGCAGTGTCAACCATTTGTCAACAACCAGCGGTTCATTTTGCCAACGCTGATAAAAATCTGTATAAGCTTTTTCTTTAGCTGTTGAATCAAGGTGAGAAAGCGAAGCAAGTGCGGCAATGACATCAGTCATATTTGTGCTTTTCTGATACTGTTCTAAAGCAATTTCGATATCATTTTTTGTTTCTACACCTGGGGTGAGTAAATAGTTAAGGCAACAGTTTTTGAGTTTACGACGAGCAATATTTTCGCTGTCAGAAAAATGAGATCCCGTGGTATTGCATTCTTGATATATGCGGGTGAATTGATCATGCAATCTTCTGGCTAATTCCTGACGAACAAATAAGATTGCCTGATAGATTACTTCGGGATCGATTTTTTCAAGGTTTTGACTTATGGAAAAATCGTCAGGCAGGGTCAATGCCAGACCAGTAAGGGCAAGATCACCCTCGGTGTTCAAGGATGCAGAGAATGCCTTGAGATAATCATCCTCAACAATGGGTTGCTGAGATTGCTCGATACACTCTATTACTTTAAGAATCGCCGCAGTGGAGAGCTTAAAGGCCGCATCCCACCTGTTAAAGGCATCGCTGTCATAGGCCATGAGAAAAGCAAGCTCTTTTTTATCTTGAAAGGAGTTGACCTTCACCGGAGCTGTAAATTCTCGTAAAAAAGAAATTATCGGTTTTGCGGTAAAACCGTTGAATTCAAAGGTTTCCTTTTTTTTCTTGAGTTCCAAAAGATGCTGTTTTTCATCTCTATTTTTACGTTCTTTGTTGTTTTTAATTTTATCTGCGTCCAACAGGCTTACCAGTATGGGAATATGGAAAGATTTTTTGTTTTCCTGCCCCGGGGTGGGAGGACAACTTTGGTTAATTTCCAGAGTGTATTTACCTTGTTTGGAATCCCATCTTTCTACTACTTCAAGCAATGGAGTACCTGCCTGACCATACCAGAGCTTAAATTGTCGAAGATCTGTAGACGCAGCTTCGGCCATTGCATTTACAAAGTCATCACAGGTTACCGCCATGCCATCGTAACGTTCGAAATAAAGATCCATTCCGCGACGAAACGCCTCGGCTCCAATTATCCTGTGGAGCATTCTGACTACCTCAGCACCCTTATTATAGACAGTTAATGTATAAAAATTATTTATCTCCACATAGGATTCAGGTCGAACTGGATGCGCCATAGGACCAGCATCTTCACGAAACTGTGAGTTACGGAGTATTTTTACATCTTCAATCCGTTTAACAGCTCTTGAGTTAAAATCGGCAGAAAATTCCTGATCACGGAAAACAGTCAATCCCTCTTTCAAGCTCAACTGAAACCAGTCGCGACAGGTAACCCTGTTACCAGTCCAATTATGAAAATATTCGTGGCCGATTACCCCCTCGATACCCATGTAATCCTGATCTGTGGCTGTCTGAGGTGAAGCAAGAACGTATTTTGAATTAAAGATGTTTAAACCTTTGTTCTCCATGGCACCCATATTGAAATCGTCAACGGCTACGATCATGTATGTATCAAGATCATATTCCAGACCATAGGTTTGCTCATCCCAGCGCATAGCCTTTTTCAGTGAACTCATGGCATGAGCACACTTGTCTCGGTTTTGTGGTTCAATAAAGATCTTCAATGCCACTAGCCTGCCAGACTTCGTCGTAAAACTATCCTGCACCTCAACAAGTCTGCCGGCAACCAGGGCGAAGAGATATGAAGGCTTGGGAAAAGGATCTTCCCATATTGCATAATGCTTTCCAGAGACCAATTCACCCGCTTCAATACGATTGCCATTGGCCAGCAGTACTGGACATTCATCTTTGTCAGCTTCTATGCGAGTAGTAAACCTGGCGAGCACATCTGGGCGATCGAGGTAGTAAGTAATGCGTCGGAAACCTTCGGCCTCACATTGAGTGCAATAATTCCCGCTACTGCGATACAAGCCGCTGAGTGTTTTGTTCTGCTGTGGATTGATTTCGGTGGTAATTTGCAAAGTGAATTCGGGAGGAGGATTATATAGCGTCATACCGCTATCATCTTGAGAAAACTCATTTTCAGACAAGATAGAACCATCCATTTCAACTTTTACAAGATGAAGATTCTCGCCATCAAGGTATAAACTATCAATATTTCTGTTATAATTAGTATTGCGATAAAATTTTGTGGTGCTCGTCACCTGTGTTCTTTCTGGCTGAAGCTGAAAAGTAAGGTAGATCGACTCAATATAATACGAGGGTGGCTGGTAATCTCTTCTATAAATAGTAGCAGGTTCAGTCCGTATTGCTTTGCTGGCCATTTGCACTCCATATTCGCTTGGGTGTTTGGTTCAATGCTTGGTCTGGTATTCTATTCTTATTGGTCGTTGACAGGTTTCATTATTAAAGTATATTTGACTATTCATCAATTTATAGCCGCTTTTTGGCCCAGTCAATCATCCATATTACGAGATAACAATGATCACGATCAACGACAATTACTTAAAACTACAAGCATCCTATCTTTTCTCAGATATTGCCAAGCGCGTCGCCGCATTTCAGGAAAACAATCCAGACAAACAGGTCATCAAACTTGGTATAGGTGACGTCACCAGAGGTTTACCGCCTGCCTGTATTGAAGCTTTTCACAAAGCCGTAGACGAAATGGCAGATGATAGCAGTTTTCGCGGCTATGGTCCTGAGCAGGGTTATGATTTTCTCCGTAATGCCATTGCCAAAAATGATTTTAAGGCAAGAGGAGCAGATATCTCTGCAGACGAGATTTTTATCAGCGATGGTGCAAAATGCGATACGGGTAACATTCAGGAACTATTTGCAAAAGATATTAAAGTAGCTATTCCTGATCCGGTGTATCCTGTCTATCTTGACACCAACGTTATGGCAGGCAGAACTGGTGATTTCCAGAACGGCCGGTTTGATGGCATTGTCTACCTGGAAGCTACTCAGACGAATGGTTTTGTTCCCAGTCTGCCTGAGGAAGAAGTCGACCTTATCTATCTCTGTTTTCCCAATAATCCTACCGGCTCTACCATTTCCAAGGCAGAATTACAAACTTGGGTTGATTTTGCCAGAGACAATAAAGCTCTGATTCTTTTTGATGCCGCCTATGAAGCTTTCATTCGCGATGATTCCTTACCAAAATCAATATTCGAGATTGAGGGAGCCAGAGAAGTAGCCATTGAATTCAGGAGTTTTTCAAAAAGTGCAGGATTTACAGGTACGAGATGTGCTTATACCGTTGTCTCCAAAGACTGCCGAGCTTTTGACAGTCAAGGCAATATTCAGAAAGTACATGAGCTCTGGAACCGGCGGCACTGTACCAAATTCAATGGTGTTTCCTATCCGGTTCAACGTGCAGCCGAAGCAGTCTATAAAGAGGAAGGTAAGGCCCAAACTGCTGAGTTGATCCACTATTATTTACGAAATGCTGACCGTATTTGTGAAGAAATTGAAGCGCTTGGCTATGATTACGATGGTGGTAAAAACTCCCCCTACATATGGATAGACGGCAGGACTGACTCCTGGGATTTCTTCGATATGCTGCTTAATAAAGCCGGGGTTGTTTGCACTCCTGGTGCGGGATTTGGCAAGTGCGGGGAAGGATACATCCGGATTTCAGCTTTCAACAGCCACGAAAATGTTGATGAAGCCATGGCCCGCATTCGTCGCGAGCTTTCATAATTATATACAACACTACTACCGGGATCGTGGCGAGATTTTTGCTGTGATGCCGGTGGTAGGCTATCCAAGAGCAGCCGGTTTAAAAAATATTTTTTTCTCCTCACCCTCCATCTCTTGCAATGTTACCGGCCATTGCTCAGCAATCCAATCAACAACCTCATTGACCAGGTTCTCTGGGGCCGAGGCCCCGGCAGTAACACCAATAGCGCCTGCATCCACAAGCCAGTTGGCTTCGATATCGGAAGCATCGTCTATGAGATAAGCAGGTATTCCGGATTCTTCAGCTACTTCACGAAGTCTGTTTGAGTTTGAACTGTTTTTTGAGCCCACAACGAGAACCACATCAACTTTTTGAGCAAGCTTCTTAACTGCGTCCTGTCGATTTTGCGTGGCATAGCAGGTATTCGATTTAGAGCTGCGAATGCTTGGAAATCTGCGGCTAAGCACTTCACGAATGCGAACAATATCATCTTGACTAAGGGTAGTCTGGGTAACAAAACCTGATTTTTCAGGCTGCTTCAAGGTAAGGCTTTCTGCCTCGGCTACATTTGAAACAACATGAACTGAACAATTTACTCTTCCCGCTGTTCCCTCAACTTCAGGATGCTTGGGGTGACCTATAATAACAATTTCATAACCATTACGGTCATAATTTTCGACAATCCGATGAATACTGCTCACCAGTGGACAGGTGGCATCCACTGTACGCAATCCATACTCTTGCGCTTTTTTCTCGATTTCCCGGGAAACTCCGTGAGCACTGAAAATACACAATTCTCCTGATGGTATATCCTCTAATGATTGGACAAATACAGCACCCTTTCTTTCCAAGTTGGCTATGACATGCTTATTATGAACAATTTCATGGAGAACGTATACCGGTCGTCCGTACTTTTCCAAGGCGTTCTCCACAGTTGCAATTGCGCGAACAACACCAGCGCAGAATCCGCGTGGTGAAGCTACAACTATTTCCTTAGAATTGGTGTCCATAGTTGAATGTGTAGTCCTGGTCTATTCTGTTTACCTAGCTACTGCTATGGTTAAAGTGCAATGACCATTGCCAGGATACTTCTTTTATAATAATTCTTTTTTACGGGTGGGTCATGATTACCATAAAAAAAGCCGGTTTTCCGAAGAAAACCGGCTAAAGAGAACAGGTTCTGCCAGATATTAGTAGCCTTGAATCTTATCTATCAATTCCGGCAAAAAGAGTGAAATCTGCGGAATATAGGTGATGAGAACGAGGAAAACTAGCAGAATGCATAGCCATGGCAGTGCCGCTTTAATAACCCAACCGATACTATTACCAGTAATACCCGCCGTGACAAAGAGATTAAGTCCCACCGGCGGTGTCAACATGCCAATTTCCATATTCACCACCATGATGATCCCGAGATGAATGGGGTCAATGCCTAGTTCCATGGCAATTGGAAATAAAATCGGGGCCATGATCAGCAAAATAGCTGATGGTTCCATGAAGTTCCCAGCTATGAGCAACATAATGTTCACAACGATCAAAAATACCCACCAAGACAAGCCGAGATCCATGATCAATTGCGCAAGGGTATGGGGTATACGCTCAGTGGTCAAGACATGGGCAAAGAGCATGGCGTTGGCGATGATAAACAACAGCATGATGCAAACTTTAGAAGCATCAAGTACCACCTTTTGTACTTCTTTATCAAAAAAGCATTTCGGAAGGGAGAGGGTAATCTCATAGCTATTGCGCACTACTAAACTTACAAAACCTTCTCCGTCTTTCCGCCATGGTACACTTTTAAGAGGTCCTATATCGCGGTATCCCCATATAGCTGCCATATACGCGTAAACCGCTGATACAGCGGCAGCCTCCGTAGGACTGGCCACACCACCATAAATAGAACCAAGAACGATGATGATCAGCATGAGACCACCCATTGCCTCCTGTGGGAGTGCAATGGGTGGTCTCATGCTGATCATCATCGTTCTTGGTTC
>JASJDT010000060.1 GCA_030065655.1 Desulfocapsaceae bacterium
GGATGTTCGATGTGCTGCACCGAGCCATATCTCAGAGATGTTGGCATCATCGCTACTAAAAAGGGTTGGTCAATATCATTTGGTGGTAATGGTGGCTCTAGACCAAGAATCGGCGATCTTTTAGCTCAAAGATTAGCTGAAGAGGAAGTTGTCAATCAAGTCAAAAAAGCTCTGATTTTTTACTGCCAAAAAGCTAACCGCAAAGAGCGTACTGCCCGTTTTATCGAACGATTTGGAATAGATAGATTTAAAACGGAAATTACAAAATAAAGTTATTTAACTCGACGCTATTGACCCACGTCAAATACTTTCTCCTTCCAGGTGGTATACTCTAGTCATACTAAAGAATGATTATTAAAAGTATTAAAATCACCAAGCGAGGTCAAAATGAGCGAGGTCAGTATGAAAAATATACGTAAAATTATTGAAATAGACGAAGAACTTTGTGACGGATGCGGACAGTGTGTACCTGACTGTGCAGAAGGGTCCCTGCAGATCGTTGATGGCAAGGCCAAACTGGTCGAAGACAAGCTTTGTGATGGCCTTGGCGCCTGTTTGGGCTCATGTCCACAAGGTGCTCTGAAAATCATCGAGCGTGAGGCCGATGAATTCGACGAGGAAGCAGTTGAAGAATATCTTGCCAAGAAAAAAGAGGAAGAGGAAAACACAGCTTTAAAAAATAGGCCAATCTCAGGAGGATGCCCATCAGCAAAGCTGCAAACGTTTGCGCCAAATCCATCAGGTCAATCTGCCAATATTCCGTTAGCTAATAGTAACAGTTCCTCGGCCTTGACTCACTGGCCTGTCCAGATACGACTTATCCCACCAACTGCCCCCTTTCTTAAGAATGCCGACGTTCTCGTTGCAGCAGACTGCACCGCTGTAGCCGTACCAGGTTTTCAGGAAAAATACCTGGAGGGCAAGGTAGTAATGATGGGTTGTCCGAAATTTGATGACGCGGAGGGGTATATCAATAAATTCGCAGAGATTGTGGCCACAGCAGACCTTAGTTCAATTACCGTACTCATTGTGGAAGTCCCCTGCTGTTCCGCAATGAACGTAATTATTCAAAAAGCTTTAAAAAAGGCAGGAAAAAACGTGCCGGTTGAGCAGATTGTCGTTTCAACCAGGGGTGAGGAACTGGAACGCAAAAATTGGTAGTAGCAGTACAATCTCTAACTTATCGTCATCCTTTTCAATAACGAGGCTGGTGAAGCATTTCTTCACCAGCCTGTTGCTGATACCGCAAGCAATATGTCATCACGAAGGCCAGCGCAACCTAAGCCTTCCTTCTGCTTCCGTAACCTTCATACCTATCAGCTGCAGTTGCTGAAAAATAGGCCTGCCGAAATAGAAGAGTTCTTCGGCTAGGCTGATATCTAAGTCCTGCACCGCTGCACTTCGTAAACGAATATCCTCGTTCACCAATTGCTCTAGAGACTTAAGGTCGATCTTGCTTTTTGCTTGCACAGCATGCTTGAGTGCTTCCATATCAGGAGTGGGACATTTAGCTTCGTGTTCTTCAATGTAGGCAAAAATTGGTTCATCCTTGTCGACAATATCAAATCGGCTCAGAGTGTTCTTTTCGATAAGATCCTCAACTGCTGCTGTATCCCAACACTTCAACTCACGGCAGGAAAGTGGTCTGTCCTGATATATGAGACAACCTTTTCCAGTATCACTATAGAAAAAACATTGCCAATCTCTTCCGGTTCCCGCGATCTTTATCAGCTCACACCGTGCCGCCTGAGGCGTTGTGTCATCGGGTTTTTGTACCAGCTCTCCACGACGAATGGTGATTAATCGCTTGAGAGGCAATAAGCCACTTTCAATAAGCGATAGATCCTCCTTATGCAGAGCTGGGCCACCACTATTGCAGCAGGTTCCGCATTGTCTACATTCTGTCTGTTCAGTTTTCATCTGGTAGTCCATCACTTTTGTGAAGTTGTCTGCCATTGCCTGATTGGAATGGTAGAAATAGAATTCTTAGGCGAACCATCGATTATCTTGTTCGAATACGTCAGATACACCAAAGCATTGCGTTTTTTATCATAGAAACGTACCACCTGCAAAGTCTTGAAGAGGAGTGAAGTTGATTTACGAAAAACCTTTTCTCCATCACTTCCGCCCGATGATATTCGTTCTGGCAAAACAATAGGCCCTGTTTGTCGACAAGAAAGTGAGGCATCGGAAGTATCTTCAGCCAAGCCCAGAGAGCCGGATATACCGCCTCTTTTGGCTCGACTCAGATAGCATGTAGCTCCAGTTATTTGAGGGTCATCGAATGCCTCAATCACAATTGTGTCATTTGCCCCGAGAACCTTGAATTTAGTCCTTACCGAGCCAATTTCCTCAGCCCGCACGGTGGAAAAAGATACACTGGTGCATATTAACAAACAGATAAGAAAAACTTGCAGCACTGGATTGCTTACATCCATGTTCATTCTCCTCGCATACTTAATGATACAACTTTTTTTATTCTCTTATTGTACTAGTTTAATAAAAAATTAAGTTCTTTGGGGCTCGAGGTAAGTCTTTCTTTATTCTCGATGCCATAAGAGTAAAATGGCCTCATTTTTAAGCTTTTCGCTGTTTTTCGTCAAGGTAGTGAATGCGAAAATAGCTGATGTCTTAAATATATCCTGTTTTAACAACATGAAAGGAATTACTGTTATAGCAATTCTGATAAACGAAGACTTCAGCATACAATACTAACCTTGTACGAATTGTGAGAAAACACTTGTTTGGTATTGGCCTTTCAGGTATTTTCTCAAACTCTCTAGCCCTCATCGACACCAGAAATTGACATTTTATGAAAATAACATTTTATCATTCCTTTCTCTGCCCGAGGTGCGCCGTAGCTAGAAAAAATCTTCGGGCAATTGCAGGACAACGACCCGACCTGGAAATCGCTGAGATAGATATCACTGGTAAGCCTCTTGTCTATTGGCGGCAAGGAATTAAGCTTATCCCCGCCCTTGAAATTAATGGTAGATTTCTCTCGGGAGTATTTCTTAACAAAAAGCAAATTCAGATGTTCATAGAGCAATGTAAATAGGTTAAAAGTACTTATGAGAGATTTTATTTTTGAATCAATTGGTCGTCTTGACCTGCTTATCTGGATGCTGGTTATATTATTTTTTTGTGGATCCGCCATGCTTTTCGACGGTGATATCCAGATGGCCTTCATAGGTTCTGCCGGCATTATCTTTGAGATGCTGCTCATCGGTATTTCTATTGAAATAATAATTGAAATACTCAAGACAACTAAAGGAATTGGCACCATTACCGGATTTATTACCAATGGACCTGAAGCTGTTTGTCTGATTGTCGGCCTTGCTGTCGGCGATATCATCTTCGCCTCCTCGACACCACTTGGTTCCAATTTTATGAATCCAATTTTGCTTATCTGTGCCGCGCTTGTGAGCGGACAATTTCTTGTTCTTTTACATACTCATAGAAGCTATACAATCGTAACTGTGTTACTAACAGCAGCCACGGCAATCACCTTTTTTGCTCTTAATCAGGAGTACTACATTTTCTGGGTTCTTGGAGCACTTCTTTTCTCGCTTGTCCTCTTCCTTCGTCGTCCTGGAGAACCGCACCATGAGAATGACGAATCATTGATCATGGAGTCAAGATTTTGGCTCCTTCCGGCCATTCTTGTCCTTACTGTTGCCGGTTATTTTCTCGATCCAGTGGTCAGTTTTGCAGCTACCCACTCCCATGCCCCCAAAGGCCTCATCGGTTTTCTGGTATTGGCAACATTGACAAGTTGGCCTGAGTTCAAGTCTTCGCTCGCCCTGTTACGCCGTCGTCGACATGCTGCGGCAATACTGAATATTACCGTTTCAAACATAACCAACATATGGTTGGCCGCGTCTGGTATTCTCTTTTTTCTCTTCACCCATTAAGCTGACCGCTGTAAACAAACCTACAACAAGTACCTTTGTTGGCATATGAGTTGCAAGAAGATGGCTTAAGTGTAACCGAGTACGATTTATCAGGAGGTATGGTATGGAGATTAACGCAAGTGGTTTTGCTGCTAAAGAGCTTGTTCCAAATAAAGCCAATATCGAACAGGATCTTACCCAGCAAGCCAGGGAAAAAGAAGATACAGCTCAAAGAATTCAAAAACCCCTAGAACCAAGGCCGGTTGACCAGGCCAATAGTGACAAACTTGGGCGAATAGATATTTATGCCTGAACGACCTTAATCTGCAAGATAACACACCAATAACAACCATGTCATAACCATGGTATAATCGTAACTCGGATTACACGTTTTCTCGCCTCTCTCCTCACGCCGCATGCTGGTTGAACCAGCTGCGGCAACTCTTTTTTCAGATTCTCTGCTTTTCAACGCATCAGCGCAAGCAACTGATAGCCCTGGTCTTTTTAGCAATATAGACTTTTAACGTTGCCACCGTCCTGTGAAAGCAAAATGGCATTAAGCTCTCATCTCATCCAGCAATTCTTCAGGGCACTATTTGTAGTAGACCTAATTTACAAACAAACCACTTGCAAAATCCAAGAGTTCGATGGATAATGATGCTAAGTACCTGGACTTCAATCGAATTACAGGTAAATTTTACCATAGACGCAGCTGGCACTTTGACACATAAACAGAGTATCCATACATATGGCTGTTATTGTAAAATTGACTAAGATAATTACCCACTTTCTCTACCAAAGCTAAGCTTTATTTACAGTTTGAAGATACAAATTAGATTATCTAAAGAGGAAATCCTACTGAAATAACATGAAATATCTTATCATTATCATTGGCCTTTTCAGCGCCCTTACTGCGGTTACATTGCTGATTCTTGTCTGGCCTGATGATGATAATTCACAAAACGACCCAATCGTAACCATCAATGGTCAGCCACTGACCCGGCAAAAAATTGCTGACGTAAAAAACGATGCAAATCATTCAGAAAGCGATGCTGACAACATCAGTGAATTGATCACCAAGCATCTTCTCATTAGCGAGGCTCAGCGGCGTAAGCTAGATAGGGAGCCAACATTTCGGCTGGCTTTGAAAAATTTTTACGAGCAATCCCTTATCGACACACTGTTACAGCAAGTCAAGGAAGAAATTGAAACCGAAACGACCGCTGCAGAAGTTGACACCTATTTACAATCATATGGGAGAATTTTTACATTTTATACATTAAAAACATCCGGGAGCGTTAACCAATCTAAGATTAAAAGCTTGGGCACCAAATATATAACTCGCTTCGATGATTTAGACCTATCTTTACGACACGCACTTGCCACCATGCAACCGGGTGAAACAACCACCGCTCTTTCTTCTCAAGATGAAAGGATAGCTATATACCTCGAAGCAATTCAGGGTGAACCCGTCGAAAGTCAAAACTATGACATTGATCTTATTCGGGAACAGATTCATCAGATGAAAATTGAACGACAGGTAAATAGTTGGGTTGAAAATCTTCGCAATAAAGCTGAGATCACATATCACACCAACCAGGAATAATCATGAAGCACTCCCACTCTAGACGTGCAAAGAACTTTTTCATAAAGAAGAATTTTCAGGGAAAAATTGTCCTCGCGCTCTTTCTGGCAGTTGTGATGAGTTGTCTTTTGTTCATCCTCATATTTGGTTTCTTCTCGACCGATACGATGACTATTTCATATGAAAACAGCAAACTTAACCTGGGTGAAACACCGGTAATGTTGCTCAGAAAAGCACTCACTGCCAACTGGTTCTTTCTCGTCACCTGCGGTACTCTGCTTATTATTGCAACGATTGTTGGGTCGCATCGCATCGCCGGTCCACTTTTCCGGTTTGAAAAAGTCTTAAACAGCATGGTCAGAAGAGATCTAACGGAAACTATTCGACTCAGGGAAAAAGATGAAGCAAAAGATTTGGCTCTCCAGATCAACACTTTCAATGGCGTACTCTCACGAGATATTCGTGAACTTAACCGGCGCAGTAGAGCCATAAACGATCTTGCCAAGCAATATTCAGCTCTTTCCAAGTCCAATATGACAGCAGAGGATATAGATTCAATTTTTCAGGCAATAAGGGTTAATAACGAAAAAATAGGGCATCTTCTCGATCTGTACCAATTACCAGATAAATGAAAAAGATAGTATTTTGCCCCTTTCTTATCTCATAATTTGGGTAAGAAACCATCCACAGTTGCAACAAGACTTACCCGAAAAAACCATATCATTTTGAAACCCTGTTCAAGCTGCTTAACACCGCCCGTATAGAGGAAACAATAATATCCGTATCAATACCTGCTCCCCAGTAACGCTTGCCATTCGGCTGCTCAATTTCAATATAGGTAACCGCCGTAGCGCTGGAACCGGAGTTGAGTGCGTGCTCATGATATTGCCGCAATACAAAAGGGCCAGTAACGTGCTTTTTGATCGCATTACAAAAAGCATCCAGTGGCCCGTTTCCCTTGGCTTCCAATACCACTTTCTCACCGGCAACAGCCAAATGAGCTTCTATTTCAGCCGATGACCCACCACTTTCCGAACCAAAATGACGTTTGACTACATTGAAGCCCTTAAGATCATATGGTTGCATACAGGAAAGATATTCCTGGGTAAAAGCGGACTCAATCTCATGATTAAAAAGCTCTCGGCCCAGTTTATCAGTGAGTCTCTGGATAACAGCACCAAATTCCGGCTGCATGGCCTTGGGCAAAATAAAGCCATATTCCTTATCGAGGATATAAGCCACCCCACCTTTACCTGACTGGCTGTTGATCCGGATGATAGACTCGTAGGTTCGTCCCACATCACTTGGGTCAATAGGTAAATAGGGGACTGCCCAGATGGGTGATTGACTACCTTCGATACTATCCATTCCTTTTTTAATGGCATCCTGGTGAGATCCTGAAAATGCGGTATAGACTAGCTCCCCGGCATATGGCTGTCGGACAGGTACATCTATTCTGGTGACACGCTCATAAGTGTCTACCAACCGGTTGATGTTGGAAACATCAAGCTCTGGGTTGACTCCCTGAGTAAACATATTTAGCGCCAATGTGATGATATCAACGTTTCCTGTTCGTTCACCGTTACCAAAAAGCGTTCCTTCAACCCTTTCACCACCTGCCATCAGGCCAAGTTCAGTGGCAGCAACAGCGCACCCCCTATCGTTATGAGTATGCAGTGATATTATTACGCTCTCGCGGTTCTTCATATTGCGACAGAACCATTCAATCTGGTCAGCATAAATATTCGGGGTAGACATCTCCACCGTAGCCGGCAAATTGACAATAACCTTGTTATCAGGAGTAGGTTCCAGCACATCCATTACTGCCTCGCAGATTTCCAGAGAGAATTCAAGTTCGGTGCCGGTAAAACTCTCAGGTGAGTACTGATAACGAAAGCTGGTCTCCGGATATTTTTTTTCCTCCTCCTTCAGCATCTGGGCGCCATGCACGCCTAGTTCGATGATTTCCTTTTTATTCATGTGAAAAACGACTCTGCGCTGAAGAACAGAGGTGGAATTATAGAGATGAACAATGGCCTTTTTTGCTCCTTTTACCGACTCGAAAGTCTTACGGATCAAATGATCCCTTGCCTGGGTCAGTACCTGAATTTCCACATCGTCTGGTATAAGATCATCTTCGATAAGTTTGCGGGTAAACTCATACTCAACCTCAGATGCTGAAGGAAAACCAACTTCAATTTCCTTGAATCCAATTTTTGTTAGCAACCGAAACATATCGAGTTTTTTCTCCAGGCTCATGGGCTGGATAAGAGCCTGATTACCATCTCTTAGATCCACGCTGCACCAAATGGGTGCTTTTTCGATTCGATTCGATGGCCATACTCTGTCAGGCAGGTCCACCTGGGGATACGGTCTGTATTTGGCTACCAATTGCGGATTCATAATGTCTTATTCTCCTTACATTACGCTTTTTCAAAGTTACAATAAAAAAAGGCCACGGCTCTTGCGAACCGTGGCCTGATGGGTACTTATAAGCAGTGACTATTACATCACATTTCCCCCACTTCTGCCGCAGTTCGCGTTGGCATCGTCGATAGTAGCAGTAGTAGAGCGAGGGAAGTAATTTGCATGGTATGGGGTCTCTTAATTAATTGCTCTCATTTCAGTAGTAATTCCTAAATTATCCCTGACTTGCAGCTATGTCAAGCTTGTTTTGCAGATAATCGATAATTATGACCTCTTTGTGAATTATAAATTTAAAATATTATTTAGCCAAATGACTGCCAAGATTACCTGAATCTTTTAATTCGTCAGCCATCTTGTGGTTGACATCTTTTTGCTGTACCTCTATATTTTACGAACCGTCCTGTTTTTGTGCATTTCAGAAAGCTTTTCTTCAATTTTTTGCATTTAAGGATACAGCTGTCATGAGCAAAATCTCCGGTTCCAAAGCAATCGTCAAGTGTCTTAAGGAACAAGGAACTACAACCATTTTTGGATTTCCTGGTGGCGCAGTGCTTGATCTATACGATGCCATTTTCCACTCCGATCTCCACCACATATTGGTCCGCCACGAACAGGGAGCGGTTCATGCCGCCGATGCCTTTAGTCGCGCCACTGGTAAAGTGGGAGTGGCCCTGCTGACTTCGGGGCCAGGGGCAACCAACGGGGTGACGGGTATTGCCACTGCATATATGGACTCAATTCCCATGGTTGTCCTTACTGGCCAGGTACCCACCAAACTTATCGGCAACGACGCCTTTCAAGAGGTCGACATTGTCGGGATCACTCGTCCCTGCACTAAACATAATTATCTGGTCAAAAGTACCGAGGAGCTTGTACCCACTCTGCGTGAAGCTTTTCATATAGCCAAGACCGGCCGCCCTGGACCAGTACTTGTTGATCTACCCAAAGACGTTGTGGCTGGAGCTTGCCACTATCCTGAAGAAGAAGAAATTAACATGGCAAGCTATCAGCCAAATTATTCTCCTCACAACCGGCAGGTGGAAAAGGCCTGCAAGCTAATCATGGAGGCGAAGCGGCCAGTCCTCTACGTTGGTGGCGGAGTAATCCTTTCCGGGGCGAATAAGGAATTAACAGAACTAGCTATAAAATTAAATATCCCCGTGACTATGACCCTCATGGGGCTAGGCGCATTTCCGGGCACTCATGAGTTGTCCATGGGGATGCTCGGCATGCACGGCACTTACACGGCTAATATGGCTGTTGCCGAGTGCGACCTGCTCATTGCCGTGGGAGCACGCTTTGATGACAGGGTAACCGGTAAACTCGATGAATTTGCCACCAAGGCCAAAATCATTCATATCGATATTGACCCCACATCCATTAGCAAAAACGTCAAAGTGGACGTCCCCATCGTTGCGGATTGCAAATCCGCCTTGGCAGCCGTCAACAAACTTTTTGATGATGAAAAAACCTTCTCGCTCACCGATGAGGCCAATAAACACCTCCCCTGGTTCGAAACAATTCATGGCTGGTCAGAAAAACATCCGCTTTCTTACTGCCGTGAAGGAGATATCATCAAACCGCAGTATGTGGTAGAGATGCTTGACAAGCTCACGGGAGGTAATGCAATTATCACAACCGAAGTGGGTCAGAACCAGATGTGGGCCGCTCAATTTTATAGATTTAATCACCCCAGACGTTTTATAACCTCTGGAGGTTTGGGCACCATGGGCTATGGTCTGCCTGCCGCCATTGGCGCTCAGATCGCTTATCCTGAAAAGTGCGTTATCGATATCGCTGGCGATGGCTCAATTCAAATGAATATCCAGGAGTTGGCGACTGCCAAGCAGTACAATTGTCCAGTAAAAATAGCCATACTCAACAATGGTTTTCTGGGAATGGTCCGCCAATGGCAAGAACTTTTTTACGACAAGCGCTATTCATCTACGGTTATGGATATCAGCCCTGACTTCGTTGAGCTTGCCAAAGCCTATGGTGCTGTCGGACTTCGAGCGACTAAAACCGGCGAGGTTGAGTCGGTGATCAAGGAAGCCCTGGCAACCGATGGCATAGTCCTCATGGATTTTGTAGTATCACCCGAGGAAGGCGTCTATCCCATGGTACCGGCAGGCAAAGCAAATACTGAGATGTTGTTGGTATAATTTTTTAATTGATTTTCTCTATACATATGGAATCGTCCAATAATACCTTATTTAAATTCGAAACCTCTCCTTTTTCATGAAACATACCATATCGGTACTTCTCACCAACAAGCCAGGAGTTCTTTCCAGAGTTACTGGGCTGTTCAGCGGCAGGGGCTTCAATATCGAAAGCCTCTGTGTAGCCGAGACCTTAGAAGAAGGTGTTTCCTGCCTCACTCTGGTAACCAAAGGTGATGAGAACATTGTTGAGCAGATAACCAAACAGCTTCACAAGCTCATTGATGTAATCAAAGTTACTGACATTAGCGAAAAAGCTTTTGTCGAAAGAGAAATGGTTCTGATAAGGGTGAAAGCCGAATCACACACCAGAGCTGAGGTACTGCGCATCATCGATATTTTTCGGGGAAAAGTTGTTGATGTCAGCCCTAAAAGCTACGCCATCGAAGTTACTGGTGCTGCCTCAAAAATTGATGCTTTTATTGATATCCTGAGGCCTATCGGCATCAAGGAAATTGTCCGCACCGGGATTATCGCCATGGCCCGGTCAAAGAAATAACCCTGTCCATTACAAAACAACTATGAAAACACCACAAATACCTCTAGCCAAAGAAGGCTACCCCTTTATTTTTCTGGCAGCCTTTATAACTCTCATTCTTGCATTGGTTGCTACCTCTTGGGTTACCTATATTGGTTTGGTGCTAACAGTCTTCGTTGTCAATTTCTTTCGTGATCCTGAGCGATTCGTATCAGCGAAAGCGCATACCGTTGTTTCTCCTGCCGACGGTAAGGTGATTCTTGTTGAAAAAGTGTATGAGGATGAATTTTTTAAAGATAGAGTTTATAAAATATCAATATTTATGAATATTTTTGACGTTCATGTAAATCGTATTCCCTTCGCCGGCAAAGTCAGGCAGATAAGCTATTCTCCAGGAAAATTTTATTCTGCTGATAGTACAAAAGGTGATCTTCACAACGAACGCTGTGGCACACTGATTGAGAACGATGAAGGTGTTAAAATCGCTTTCGTTCAAGTAGCTGGACTCATTGCCCGCCGAATAGTCAACTGGCTCGAAATTGATGATGAGGTAAGCAAGGGAACACGCTTCGGTCTTATCCGATTCGGCTCGAGGGTCGATTTATATGTTCCTGCGGATATCGCCCTCGCCGTTGAAAATGGCACGAAAGTTCGGGCAGGTGAAACCATTATTGGCTACCTTAGTGTCTGACATTTTGAGTTTAGATTATTGTTTAGCATCTAAATTGCCATTCGGGTGAGTTCGGTTGTCAGAAATAGTTATAGCATATCGATTGCCTGACTTTATCTAGAGATTTTGTCAACCTAGATTTTCTCATTAGTTAAAGGACATTAATCTCCATTTAGATTCTTTGGTCTTATTAGGGAGTAATTTGCGAATAATCGGTGGTCAATTCAGAGGTAGAAAACTTGCTACTCCGGCAGCAGAAAATAAGGCAATCCGCCCCACAAGTGATCGCTGTCGAGAAGCTCTTTTTTCCATTCTGGGAGAAAGGATAAAAAACGCTAGGATTCTTGACCTCTATGCCGGTACAGGTGCTTTTGCAATAGAAGCAGTCAGCCGAGGGGCAGAGACAGCTGTAATGATTGACAATAGCAAAACTGCACTCTTTCTCATTCACAAAAATCTCGAATTGATTTACAAATCTACCGCTCCATCGATACACCCTTCTCCACCATTGATTGTCCTACATGAAGATCTTCGCAAAGGCGTAGAAAACGTTTTGCGTGGTTATTCAAACGTACCCAGCAACTTCGATATAATCTTCCTCGATCCTCCTTACAACAAAGGACTGGCCCAAAGAACATTGAAAGATCTTGACAATACAACTTATTTAGCCAAAGATGGGTTGGTCATCGCTGAAGAACGTTCAAACGCTGAAATTACAGATGAATTTGATACACTTCAGTTCATTGAAAAACGAAAGTACGGTGATACCTGTTTTTGGTTCTATACGTTTTCTTCCAAAAGTTAGAAAATGTAAAACAACAATATCAACACACAACAGCTAATCTGAAAATTATGGATCACAAGATTGCCGTCTATCCAGGTACGTTCGATCCCATTACCAATGGTCATCTTGACATTGTCAACCGGGCTCTTGATCTTTTTGAAAAAGTCATAATTGCCATAGCGATCAATCCCGCTAAAGAACCGGTCTTTTCACTTGAAGAGCGCATTGAAATGATCCGGAAATGTTATCCAGATAGTAATTCTCGAGTTGAAATCGATCCGATTAGCGGTTTACTTGTTGATTACGCTCGTAAACGACAGGCTAAAACAATCGTGCGAGGGTTGCGAGCCGTCTCCGATTTTGATTACGAGTTTCAACTGGCGTTAATGAACAGACGTCTGGAAAGAGATGTTGAGACCATTTTTCTCATGGCCGGTTTCAGATGGATATACATCAGTTCCTCCATCATCAAGGATGCGGCGCGTCATGGTGGTAATATTGAAAATCTTGTTCCTGAACACGTAGAGGAAAAACTGAAGGAAAAATTCAACATTAACAGATAGGCCAAGGGAAATCTGCATACCCCTAGAGATTGATTAGCAATATACAAGAGTTAACTCGAGATACGTGGAATATGTAACTGGAATTTATAAGATGATTGGAATCAGGCTTTTATTCCTGAACAAAGACAAGAGAACTTGAGTAGCTGATGCGTCGAAATCTCATTTACAATTAATAACAAAAGCGGTCTTCCGAAAAAGAAAAGACCGCTTTTGAATAGTAAAATACTATCTCGAACTATTAACTATCTTTGCCACCTCTGAGGATTTCTTTTCTTAACTCCATGAGCTCAGACTGAAAGGCAGTTTTCAACTGATCTAATTCGGTTTTCATTATCGTAGAAACCTTCTGCATGAGCATGTCATTGCCAATTTCATCCACCTGTCTGGACATATCCTCAAGGTGAGCACTATAGTCTTCGTCTGTCCCAGGCTCACCAAGCATTTTTTTGGTATCCTGATTTTCGAGGCTGCTAACCCCTTCAGCCAACGTAGATGATTCTTCTGAACCAGTCGTAGCCGGGACTCTGTCTATTAATCGTGCCTGCCATTGAAGAACCTTACTAGTTTCATTCAATAGTGATTCTTGTATTTCAGCATTGTCAGCCTGCCCAGTAGCGGTAAGCTCAAGCTTATCAAATACAGATAATAACAACTTGTTAGCCTCTTGATCAGACTCATACCTGTATCTGTTTATATGGGCAGCTATTGTGGAGAGTAGTTGAATGAAAGTTTTTTCAGCCGGCTTGTCCATCCAGGTATGCCGCAGCTTCTCTATCTCTACATTCATACTGTCTAGAATGTTTGAATCAATTTCGAGCCCAAGAGAAGCAATGCAATTTCGCATGCCACTTAAGCTCTCTTGAACTGGGATTTCAACGTGTGGTTTAACATAAGCTGAACTTCGAGGATCATCGCTTGTCTGAATATCTGCAATTGCCTCTGCAGCAACCTCTTCCTCTACCGTCCCTGAATCTAGCTTTTCACCCGCTTTACCTCCGTACTCACCATCATCAAGGAGAGTGATGCCAAATGTATCATCATCTTCATAGCTTTTGGGGTCATCTGTTAAAGGCTCCAAAGATTCATCAACCGCTTCAAAAACTACCTCTTCTTCCTCACTATCAGACTCCTTGTCCTCCGCAACGTCCATGACTATGTCATCAATGTCATCAATCTGCTCTTCTCCAGCGACCTCACCAAACTGACGAAGCAACTCGTCTGCTGAAGGATAACCAGAAGGTACTGCACCTGCCGCAGTAACCCCACTTCCTTCATCAATGACCGTAGCCAAGTCGTCTACTTCCATTTCCGGAATATCATCTTCCTCGGCGGCACCATATGCAGAGATTTCCTCTTTTTCGTCCTTTGTATCATCAAATTGCTGCAAAAGCTCATCAGGAGAGGCATATCCTGGTGAGTCGATATCTATAGTGGATGATTCCGTATCTTCAATGACAGTGGCTAATTCATCCGCTTCCATCTCAGGAATATCTTCCTCGGCTTCCTCCTGAGCATCATCGGCGAAATAGGCTAGAATTTCTTCTTTTTCCTTTTTCTGCTGGCTTTCGGTTTCTATATCCTCTCCACCAGCAAGCATATCTTCTGGAATCTCTTCAATGTCCTCATCCCAGATTTCTTCAAAACCAGCTTCAGCATAATCGGTGACTCCCTCTGGAGCCACGTCCAGCGCACCTTCACCAACCTGCTCTTCTTCAGCTGCAAGTTCAACCTCGGAAGAAAGAGAATCTTCTTCTTTTACATCTTCTATTACATGCTCATTATCAAGGCTAAGTTCGTCTTCTTGAGTTGTGGTTGTTCCAACATCCTCTTCAGAAGTTCCAAATAGGTCATCGAAACGTTCTGCGGTCTCGTGCTCCTGAGCCTCATCGGAAAAACTCAGTTCTGCATGCTGATCGGTGGCATCGTCACTGCCGAGCGCTGGTGCAAACTCACCATCCTCAAGAGGCAGCGGTTCCTCTTCAGAATCATCATCCTCAGGAGTTTCAACATCTACGCCTTCAAGAACCTGGGCTAAGTCACTTTCGTCTTCCTGAGTACCGGTTAAATGAGCTTCTGGTTGTTCTCCCCGCTCTATTTCTTGAGCAGTAGTAGCTTCTTCGTCCTCTTCAGTGTCCCCGAACAACTCGTCAAATCGTGCATCAACATCACCGGTTTCGTCTTCTCCAATTTTATCTTCAGCTGTGAGATCATCTACGATCTCCTCACTATCATCAGCAAAAAATTCTGCCGTTTTGGTTTCAACGCTGTCTTCATCGCCTTCTTCCGGTGGTGTTGCAATATGGTCAGGCTCGTCCTCTCCAACTCTTTCGTCTTCTATACTCAGAGCAGGAGCTAACTCATTGCCATCTAACGGAAGCGGTTCTTCATCACTATCGTCATCATCAGGAGTTTCTACATCAACGCCTTTGATTGGATCTTCTGTCTCTGCTTGCGGTGTTTCAGAAGAGTCATCTCCAAAGAAATCATCTATTCGACCATCTATTTCACTATCAGCCTTGACAGAATCTGCAACTTCATGCTTCTCCTCTTCGGGTTCCAGTTCCTCCACGGCAGCTTGTTCAAAACCTTCAGCTGCTCCAGACTCCTCAACGACATTTTTCTCCTCAACTGTTTCAGCTTCAAAAGTTTGTTCTTCCGTTGATTCACCGAAAAAGTCATCAAGACGACTATCAATATCTGATGGCTCTTCAGTTGCCACCTCCTTGCGTACACTTACATCGGCATTATCATTCGACAATGCCGGTGCAAATTCATCCCCATCAAAAGGTAGTGGTTCTTCATCACTATCATCATCAGCTTCGTGCTCGACATCAACACCTGGTACTTCCTTGCCAAGAATCTTCGGTTCGTCGGGCAGACTTTCTTTTTCTTCAAACTCCTCTACTTTATCCGCAAGCGCGGCAGGGGATTCTTCCTTATGAAAAACATCTTCAGCGGCTAATGCAGGGGCAAGTTCACCGTCATGCTCAGGTAATGGCTCTTCATCGCTATCATCGTCATCCTCGGTTTCGACATCAACACCTTTCAATGCTCTGTCTTTATCAAGTTGATGAACTGCTTCTTCTGAAGGCTCATCAAACATTCCCTCAAGACGAGATTCCATTTCATTTGCCAATGCGCTATCAGCTTCGGGAGGTGGACTGGTAGATTCCTCACCATCAAAATACTCATCGACCTCATCCAAATCTGTTGCATCAGTAGAAGTAGGACTTTCATCTTCCGCCTGATATCCCCTGACATCGCCAGGAACATCTGCAAAAGCCGGTTTGATTTCGGTATCTTCGTAGCTCTCTTCTTCTTCGTCAGCTGCTGCAACCTTACTTTGAGTTTTTTCCGGAGCAATCGTATCAGCAATCAATCCTTTAAAATTATTAAATTTTTCAACTTCTGGCAGCAATACATCTTTTTCGGCTTGGCCACCAAGGTTGTTACGAACAACAGTCTCTAATCCCATATAAAAAGAATGCAAAAGCTTAAATGCATCGGCATGGGCATCACTTCTTTTTAAATTAATATAGGCACCTAAAGATCCTATACCTTGGAGAAAAATCTTTTTAGCCTTGCTGCCGCTGTACTGTTTTTCAAGTCGTTTTACCTCGCGACTCAGGTTGTTTAGATCACGCTCGGTAATTTCCCAATCTATCCCATATACTATAGCTTTAAGATTGAGAAGTGGATCTTCCTGACCAGGTTCACCCGCCTCATCCGGTGTATCATCAATAAGTGCATCTGAACTTACCGGAGCAGGCTGAGGTGCTGGTTCAGCCTTTGGAGAAGATATTTTTTCGGCTTTTGGAGATGGAGATAGAGTGGCAGATTCAGAAGATTCACTGATTTGCTTTTTCAGTTTCTCGAAAAGATTGATATCCGCCCTCAGCATTTTTTTCTGCTGCAATTCGGACATGGTGTCATCAGAAACGATCTTTTCAAGGTTAGTGTAAAAGGTGAGCAGCAGCTTTATGGCGTTGGGATGGGCCGACGACTTTTCTTTGTATATATAGCGACTAATTTTTTCAAGTGCCTGAACATAAATAAGATTTACCTTATTTCCGGCCCAGATATTTTTCAGATCAAGAAGTTCCTCATTGAATTGACGCAGAATGTCATCGGTGATTTCCCATTCGATTGAGAGAATTATCGATTTAAGCCTTCCAAGTACGGAGTCTTCATCATCCGTATAGCCAAAAAGATCAACATCACCGGTGTCAAAGTCTTCATCATATTCTTCGATGTCTGCAGTCAGGTCGTCATCATAACTTCCTTTAGTCAGATCATCGTCATATTGACCTTCTTTAAAATGTTCCACAGAATTTTCTCTCTAGAGTAATTTTTTCTGAATAGATACTACAGTTGAAGAAATTATTTTTTTCAGCGTCGCGGCAACATTGTAACCAGTTATGGCGCTGGCCTCGAAATATGGTACCTTTAGCTTGCTATTGAGGTCCTTTTCAAGAACCGACGTGGGAAGTATGGGAATACCATGTTCCTTCAAATCGACCTTATTGTATTGCAGTACCAATGGTATGTTGAAGATGCTCTCTTTGTAGGATTGAAGGTTCTCATGAAGTTGATTGAGCGACCTGATATTCTTTGACCTCTGCTTAGCCATTGCATCAGCAACAAAAACGATGCCGTCCACACCTCTAAGAACAAGCTTGCGGGTGGCATTGTATTTAACCTGACCAGGAACCGTATAGAGTTGGATCTTTATGTCATATCCTTTGATTTTGCCCATGTCGAATGGCAAGAAGTCAAAAAACAAGGTTCTATCTCCATGGGTTTTCAGGCTTACCATTTCCGATACGATCTGCTTTTTATAGGTACGATTGATAAACTCGAGATTAGTGGTTTTTCCGCATCTTCCCGGGCCATAATAGACAATCTTTACCTGAACAACTTTTTCCTTAAGATTGATAAAACTCAATTCCGGCCTCCTACTTTCTGAAATCCACAGTAAAATTGCGTGCGCATCAGTTGTTTACTTTGTACCGAGGCTATTTACTTCCCCAAACTTTGCGGATTTTTTCGATGACATCAACAACGTTTAGCCGTAAGAAGCCAAGTGAAATTTCCCGGCCGAACATGGAAATTAGAAGGAGTTCATCGTCGATCTTGCTGAAATGTATATTGGATTCTTGGCCTTTATGGAAAAGCAATGAAAATTCCTGTTCACCCACCAACTTTGCCATGGCATCTACCGTTGCAAAATTGCCGGCGGCAAGTGCGGCGAATGAATATACATCATATTTGTTTTCGCCATTATCCTTGGCAGTTATGATATTTCCTGCCATGTCTATTATAATTACACAGTCAACACCCAGCTTTATCAGCTTTTCGTTTAGTATTGTGTCGATCTGCTCAAGCTGTTCTTGACTGACAATTCCGTAGTTCATGCCTTTTCCTCATTGTTGTTATTTGCCGCTTATCTGTGGACCACATTAATTTATGCCGGGCCTACTTTTTCCCTTTCTCCTCAATTATCTGCCGTTCAAATAAAAACGAGCGAACTGTACTGTACCGTCACATTTTCACTCGTTTTTACACTGTGTACTCAACCCAGAAGCTGATTGTATAAGAACTGGATACAAGTAGATAGGCATGTAAAAACCCAGCTCACCTTAAAAAGTTACACCAGCATTATAATTTCTAACATTATTTCATAATAATTGCAAAATTCCACCAAAAAAATAACAATTTATCTACTTTCTCAGCTAACGCAATGACAGTTGCAATACAATTCCAATATAAAATTATGCAGTTAACTTGTCCGACTGATCGAATTTCCCAATCTCAAAATTGTAATTATGAAGCATAAATTCTTAAAATATGTAGCTTTTCAATTTACATGCCAACAGTTCAAGTATCCCCTAACGGTCACACATCAAGGTTAAACCACTTTTTTCATCGGCTCATATTGCCTAGACCCTTAGAAAAAAATTACGTGCCTGCCCTACACATTGCGTAGCTCTTAACTGTAATTTACAATTTTTTCAATCTCTATGATTGATTCTTTTGTCAGGGGACTGTATTTTCCCAATTCAAGCGAACGTCTCATAGGTTTGATTTTGATAGAAGAAGTTCCTAGATTTAAATTCCCAAACTCAATATCAACACAGATTATACTGAATTTAGCTGTTTGATCTGGCAAGAGATATAGTTGAGGTACGAGATGAGTAAAAAAAAGTTAAAGAAGCCACTTCCCCGGCTTGATCCAAGTTATTCGCTTATTGATACCCACTGCCATCTCGACATGGAGGCTTATCAGGGAAGTCTTGTAGATGTTCTTGATATAGCATATGCAGCAGGAATTCACTCAATAGTTACCATTGGCATTGATGTAGCAAGTTCACAAAAAGCTATCAGGCTGGCTGAAAAATATCGAATGGTCAAAGCCACTGTGGGAGTACACCCTCATGATGTTGGCAAGATCAACTCATTTGACCTTGATGAGATTCAAACACTCATTGAACAACATCGTCAAAGCATAGTAGGCTATGGGGAAATCGGCCTTGATTACGTAAAAAAGTACAGCGAACCTGATATCCAAAGACATTTCTTCAAAATTCAACTGGAAATTGCTCGTCAACACGAGCTTCCGGTTATCATTCATGACCGTGAAGCCCATGAAGATATCCTCAGAATTCTCAAAGATTTTTCACCATTTCCAAAAGGTGGAATAATGCACTGTTTTTCTGGTAATATGGATTATGCCAGAAAGATCCTCGATCTTGGCTTCTTTATTTCCATACCCGGAATTGTTACCTTCAAAAATGCCTTAGATCTTCGTGAAGTTGCCAGTAAAATTCCGCTCGAGAGCATATTGCTTGAAACAGATGGCCCTTTTCTAGCGCCAGTACCATATCGCGGCAAGCGAAACGAGCCAGCTTATTTACTCTACACGGCTTTGGAAGTTGCAAATTTACGCAATATAAGTTTGGCAGAAATTGCCAAGGCAACAACTGAGAATGCTTGCAGACTGTTCAATATGAATTTAGGCCAGGAATAATCGCATGATTCAAATGAACATCAAAAATCTCAAATTACGAATAGCTCAAGCGGCTTCGAACTGCGGGAGGCCCCAGGACAGCGTCCGACTTGTAGCGGTTTCAAAGCGTTTTCCAGCAAGTGCCATAACAATAGCTCAAAGTGCTGGTCAAAAAGTTTTCGGCGAAAATTACATTCAAGAAGCACAACAGAAATATGAAGCGTTGAGCGGTAATGTGCAGTTTCATTTCATTGGTCACTTACAGAGTAACAAAGCAGCAATTGCCGCTGAAATATGCACCATGGTGGAGACTGTCGACCGGATTAAACTGGCAAAGATTCTCAACAAACATCTACACCGGTTGGACAAAACGCTTGACATCCTCGTTCAGGTCAATATAGGTGAAGATATTAATAAGTCTGGAATCAGAGCTGATCAGGTAGCTGGGCTGCTTGAAGAAATTACCAAGTTAGACAGATTGAGACCTCTTGGATTAATGACCATGCCACCATTTAGTAATGATCCAGAAGATTCAAGAGTGTATTTCCGCAAACTGAAATCTCTTGCTGAAACTTTAGGAGATAAAGAACTGTTTCATGATAACTCAGCCATTGAGTTATCCATGGGCATGACCAATGACTATGAGATAGCAATTGAAGAAGGTGCGACTCTTGTTCGAGTTGGAACCGCAATTTTTGGGCAACGCCCAACCAAGACTTAGTATTATTTTGACAAAGAGGAATAATTCATGAACATCACGATGATAGGAACAGGTTATGTTGGTTTGGTCACCGGAACCTGCTTTGCTGAATTTGGTCATAACGTCACTTGCGTTGATAAAGATGCCGATAAGATAGACAAACTTAATAGTGGGGTAATACCCATCTATGAGCCAGGGCTTGATGCTTTAGTGGCTAAAAACGTTAAGGAAAAAAGACTTCACTTTACCACTGAGCTCAGTAATAGTGTCTCTCAAGCCGAAGCAGTTTTTTTAGCAGTGGGCACACCAAGCAGCCGTCGTGGAGACGGCTATGCCGATCTCAGCTATATTTTTGCCGCCACCAAAGAAGTAGCTGCTGCCTTGACGGGCTACACCGTGATAATTGACAAGAGTACGGTCCCAGTAGGAACTGCTCGACAGGTGGCTAGAATTATCAGGGAAACAAATCCCGATGCTGATTTCGATGTTGCCTCAAATCCGGAATTTCTGCGAGAAGGTGCTGCTATTTCAGATTTTATGCGACCTGACCGTGT